>DASYTB010000289.1:0-13699 GCA_036002705.1 Verrucomicrobiia bacterium | reverse complement strand
GCCTGTCCTGGGGAAAATCATCGAAAGGTTCGGGTCCTTCGTTTTGCCCTTCATCGTGCTCACCATCTTTTTGGCCGTCTTTTACCGCCTCATGCCGAATACGAAAGTTCGCTGGGACGCCGCTCTCATCGGCGGCCTTTTCGCCGGCGGACTCGTCCAACTCAACAACCTGTTTAACGTCGTCTATTTTTCAAAGGTTGTTACCTACAGCAAAATTTACGGAAGCCTCGGCGCCCTTCCGATTTTCCTCGTCGGCCTTTATTTCTCCTGGCTCATCATCCTCTTAGGCGCCCAGGTCTCTTACGCCTTCCAGAACCGGCACGCTTACGTGCAGGAAAAACAGGCCGAATCGATCAACCAGCGTGGCCGGGAGTTTGTCGCCCTGCGCATCATGACCTATATCGCCCAGGGCTTTTACCTCGGGCAGAAACCGGTCGCGCGTTTGAAAATCTCCGAAAGCCTCGGCATTCCGTCGCAGTTAAGCTCGCACATCATTTGCGCGCTCGTGGCTGCCAATCTCCTCGTCGAGGTCACTGGTGATGACACAGCCTACTCGCCGGGGCGCCCGCTGGATAAGATCACGGTCGAAGATATCCTCTCGGCTCTTCGCGTGGGTCATGGAACCGAAATCGCCACGTGCGACGATCCGTCGCGCGCCGTTGTCCGGAGCGAATACGAAAGAATCGTCCTCTCCGAGATGCATGCCGCTAGTGCCGTCAATATGCAGAATCTCGTTCTGCGCGTGGCCTCTTTGCCTGCCGCGACCGATGCCGAACCGGAGCGAAAGCTTACTCCGGCAGCCTCGGCGGCGGTGTAGCGCCGGCGTTTTCCGAAGGATTCAGACTTACGGGCCTCATGTAAATGCCTTTATAGGTGCGCCGCCACCATTCGCCCGTTTTGCGCAGCGTTTCGCGATTCGTGAACTCGTAATTGTAAGTTAGCGCCCGAATAAACTTCGGTGGCTTGTCCGGAAACGGATTCTTTCCCAAGAGGGCCAGCACGTCGCCTTTTCCTTCCAGCAACCGCACGCAAAAATTGATAAACCAGGTGTTCTGCTGGTAACTGCTCAACGCCGCAAACCACATCTGCCAGTCAAGCCGCGGCTGGTGCGGTGCGACAAACCTCGGCCGCCGCCCGAGATCTCCCGGCTTATACTTGAACTCATACGGCTTCCATTCAGTTCCATCATTGCTCCCCTCGATAATCACTTCCGGACGTTCCTTCGTCATCACCGCGAACAGTCCATAGATATTGATGCTTCGAAACGGCGCAACGAATGAATACAGCGGTCCGATCGCCCCTATCCATTCCCCCGGCACCTCCAAAGACGTCGTCGTCTCCGCCAGGCTCACAATCAAAATAACCGCCGCCACCGCCCCAAAACCAATCTGCCGCAATCTCGTGACCAGCCCGTAAAAGTCCCCTCTCGCCTTCGAGGGGAGAGGGTCAGGGTGAGGGGTGAGAACCGGAAAAGTCGTGCGTTCATCCGCCACATCCTGAGCCACTGCGACCTCGGCGATCTGCGCATTGTTCTTAGCCGCCGCCTCAACTCGCGTCCTCCAACGCGTCGGCAAGAGAGACCGCAAGGTGACGTCATCCAGCAGGAACAGCCCGAGCGCCAGGCTCAAAAAATTAAAGTAACAATAGTTCCCCGTCATCGCGATGCTGATTTGCAGGGCGGCAAAGCCAATGCTGGCCACGATTCGCGCTCTTCTCCCCGCGAAAATCAAAAACGGGAAAACCAGTTCAACCAAGTACATCACTCCCGTTTGGAGCACCAGGAACCATGTGGGCAGTTGGTAAGCGTACCAACCAAAGACCGTCGGCAACGGCTGCGTCTCGTAATGATAAAACAGCGCCGTAAAGTTTCGCCACGAAGGATCCGCGCTCAGCAACTTGACCATGCCCGAGAGAAACATCAGCCGGAAAAACAGCCAGCGAAACAGCCAAATGACCGCGCGCGACGGTTCCTTGCCGTCAACCGTCCACGCTATCGGCGCCAGAAAGATGGCCAGGAATCCACTTTCCAATAATAGGTTCTCCCATTGAAAACCGAGAAAATCGCGACCGACCATCGTCAACGAAAGCCATAGAATCCAAAGCAAAATGCAACAAACCCGGGGCAGAATTCCAATGATGAGCGCCAGCGAGAGGAGAGTTCCCAGGCCGCATTGCCACAGCAGCCACGGATCGCTGCTCGAAATCCAGCAAAGTGTTGGAAGCAAATGCCAGCGCGCGAAACCGCTGAGGTGCGCTCCCGCTTCTCGCATCAGATCGTCCACCGGTAGAATCCCGTTCGCGCCAATCAGCCCGCGAACCTGGACCCACAAGGAAAAAAAGGCAGAATAATAGATCACCCCCAGCGCACGCAGAAACAGGGCGGTCGTCACACGGTAGCTGCCCGGATCGCTCCGATGAAAAAGGACCCTCGCTTTGGCCAAAAAATCGTTCATGCCGCCGCTTGCTTGCGCGGAGCAAAATCCGCGCACCGCTTCCCGCCGGGAAACATTTTGTGCGGGTTGCAGCGCATCTCCGGATCAAACGCGAGTCGAAGCTTTTGCATCGCCTCCAGGTCCGCGGATGAAAACTGTCGCGCCATGAAATCAATCTTCTCGATCCCAATTCCATGCTCCCCGGTCACGCTTCCGCCCAGTTCCACGCATTTCGTTAAAATATCTTCTCCCGCGTGAATCGCGTTCTTCACCTGCGCGGGGTCGCGCTCATCATACAAAACCAAGGGATGAATGTTTCCATCTCCCGCGTGAAAGACATTAGTGATGCGCAAGCCGTACTTCACGCTCGTGGCGCAGATGAATTCCATGATCTCGGGCAATTTCGATCGCGGTACAACCCCATCCTGCGTGAGATAATTTGGGCTCAAACGGCCCACCGCCCCAAACGCGCGCTTGCGGCACTTCCAAAGCCGCGCCCGCTCTTCCTCCGTTCTCGCCAGCCGCACATCGGTCGCTCCGTTACGCTGACAGATCTCGACCACCTGTTTCGCCTGCCGTTCCAACCCCGGCGCGAGTCCATCCAGCTCAACAATGAGCACGGCGCCCGCTTCCAAAGGAAAACCAAATTGATAAGCCTCTTCCACCGCGCGGACGATCATCTGATCCATCATTTCCAACGCCGCGGGCACCATCCCGGCCGCGATGATCTCGCTCACTGTTTGGCTCGCTGGCGCGACGCCGCCGAAAATTCCGAGCATCGTTTTGAATGCCTCGGGCGCACGGATCAGATTCACCAGGACACGAGTCACGATCCCGAACATCCCTTCGCAACCGATCGCCGCGCCGCGCAAATCATATCCCTCGACTTCCTCGCCGCCATCCGGGGTTGTGCCCAGCCAAATCAATTCACCGTTCGGCAACACCATTTCAAACCCGAGCACATGATTTGTCGTCACTCCGTATTTCAGCGTGTGCGGGCCGCCCGAATTCGTAGCCACGTTGCCTCCAATCGTGCAGGCGGGCTGGCTGGAAGGGTCGGGCGCATAAAGCAACCCCTTGCTCTTAACCGCGTTCGTGATCCACGAATTGACGCAGCCTGCTTCCGCCAGAACGCGGCGATTAGCATAGTCAATCTTCAGAATCCGATTCATCCGGGTGAGCGCGATCATTACGCCGCCTTCCACCGCGAGCACTCCACCGCTCAGACTCGTCCCCGCGCCGCGCGGAATGATCGGAACTTTCGCCGCGGCGCAAGCGCGGATCACCGCCACAACCTCTTCGGTCGATTTCGGGAGCACGACGACATTCGGAGAGTTCTTTTCGATTGTGTAGGCGTCACATTCATAAACGAGCAAGTCCTCCGCCCGCGAAATCACGTTTTCGGCTCCAACAATCTCCACCAGGCTCGACCTCAACTCTTCCGGGATAACGGTCATTGAATGACAACTGTAGGATGCTTTGAGGCAGGAAACGAGTCCCTAATAGAGGTCTCAGTCATGGATGATGGTATCAGGGCGGAGCTCGAACTGATCTGGAAGGCCGGACCGTTCCATAATTTTGGCGAGCCCCGGATCGAAAACTCGCTCTACAATTCCTGTTTTCATCCCGGCGAAATCTGCGTAGCGTCGCCGCTCTGTTTTATGCCAAAAGAACAACGCTACAGATTTTGCTTCGGGCCGTGGAACATCAGCGAAGGCGCCGATCCTTACGGACCCACCACTCGTCCGCCGCAAACTTTTGACTGGAAACTCGACCAGCTTAAGAAACTCGGCTTCGACGCGATGATGTTTCACGATGACGACGCTGTTCCCGATATCGACGGCAAATCCAGCCAGCAAATTGAGAAAGAGGCCAGAGAGCTCCGCAAACGCCTCCGCGACGCCGGCATCGCGGCGGAAATGGTCGCGCCCCGCCTCTGGTTCAGCCCCATGACGATTGATGGCGCTTATACCAGCAACGACCCGAAATGCCGTAAATATGCCATCGAACGTTCTCTCCGGAGTATCGACATCGCGAATATCCTCGGGACAGACCTCATCGTCCTGTGGCTCGCGCGTGAAGGCAGCTATCTACGCGAATCGAAAAGCTGCAAACGCAGCGTTGAGTATCTCGTCCAGGCTTTCGATAAGATGCTCCAGCATGACAGCAAAGCGCGGCTGGCGATCGAACCCAAGCCGAACGAACCGATGGATCACGCCTATCTGCCCACCATCGGCCACGCCCTGGCCATCGCGCAGCTTTGTCGCGATCCCAAACGCGTCGGAGCCTTGATCGAAACAGCCCATTGCATTTTGGCCGGGCTTGATCCGGCGGACGAAATCGATTTCGCCATGAGTTTTGGCAAGCTCTGGTCTCTGCATTTGAACGATCAGAACGGGCTCAAATTCGACCAGGATAAACCCTTCGGCAGCACCAATCTCCGCGGCGCCTTCGATCAGGTCCGCGTCCTTGAGCGAAATGGCTACGGCAAGCGCGGCGAGTACGTCTGTTTTGATGTCCATCCCTTCCGCACGACAAAAGTCGAGCACACGCTTGCCCATCTCGACAACAGCCGCCGCACCTTTTTGCGCCTCATCGAGAAAGCGCGCTCGTTCGACGAAGGCCGCGCTTCCGAATTGATCGCGGAGCGCGATTATCAGGCCCTCGATCAGATGGTGATTGAGCATTTGCTCGGGCAGTAAATCTTTCTTTAGGGGTCACAATCAGGTTGGGCGCTGGCGGTCGCGCGAGTAAAGTCCGTGCCAAAGCGATGCTCAACAGCCTCAAAGGGTGAAGCCCGCGATCAACAAAACGAGCCCCGCTGTCGCGATCCGCAGCCGAAACGTGATCGGCTTGCGCGCCGCGACACGCAGTTCACGCCCGGATACCGACAGGAGCGAGGTCATCCAAACCGGACTTTAGCGGAAAGCCGGCGCGTTTTCCGCTTAAAGAACGTATCGGGCCGTCCAGAAATCGTGGCTGGAGTGAGACATCTTTGAAAGAACCGTGGGCCAGTTTGTGAGGTCGCTTACGACGAGACGAGCGTCGAAATGCGACGAGTGGTTCTCGAGATCGGATTTACGTCTTTCGGGAGCTCCAGCGGAGTGACATTCCTATGGCCAACACGTACTGGCAAATTACATTCATTGCTGTCTTGGCGGTTCAAGGCCGGCAGGCAATTATTCGCGAGGAAAAAAGAAAAGGGCGTCATGACGCCACTAAATCCATCTCACGCGTGAAATAAAGAATCCGTCCGCAATTCGGGCAGGTGATGATTTCCTGCTGGGCCTGGCACGAAATGACGACTTGCATCGGCAGCTTCATGTGGCATCCGCCGCAATGGCCGCGATCAATGCCCACCACCGTGCTGGCGCCGCGCTGGCGGCGGAGACGTTTGTAACGGTCACGAACATCTTCTTCGACCGCCGATTCCAGGCGGTCGTAATTCGATTTTAGCTCGGATGCTTCCCGCGTCAGCCGGACCTCTTTGTCCGCGAGTGTGGATCTCGCCAGTTCCATGTCCTTCAAAGTCGCCGCCGTGCTCTTGCTCACCTCGTTCAACTCGCGCGTCGCGATCTCGGCCAATTCCATCAGAGTCAACTGCTCATCTTCCAGCTTCGTGATCGCTTCTTTGCAGAGCTCGATCTCATGCGCCAGGGCGCGGTATTCCTCGTTTTTTTTCGTCTGAAATTGTTGCAGGGAATATTTTTCGATCTGCAGTTTGCGCGCATCGACATCCAGCTCCAGCTTTTTGCGGTCGGACTCGATCTGTTTGACCTTCTGCTTCGCCCCCTCGAGCTGCGCCTGCGCCTGCTTGCCGCGCGACTCCAGCCCCTGGCGCTCGGGACCGACGTTGGAAAGTTCCGCTTCCACCCGCATGATCTTGCGGTCGCGGTCCTGAAGCACGAGCAGATTTTCAATGACTGGAAGCATCTTCTTGCTTGTAGCGCAAGAACCTATCGGCGGAAAGAATCTTCGTCAATCGGCGCGAAAAATTAAATTCTGGCTCCGCCTGAAGATCGGCTCGTACAAGGGTTGCAGTTCTCTCAAGGAAGGTTTGCTTACAGCAAGCGCCCCGGCGGCAATTGCGACCCGCCTCAAGCGTCTTTCGGCAGAGCAAAATACATGGTCGCGCCCTTGTCCGGAGCGCTCTCGGCCCACACCCGCCCGTTGTGACGGCGGATGATCCTTTGCACAATGGCCAGCCCCACGCCGGTTCCTTCGAACTCTTTCTCGGAATGGAGCCGCTGAAAAACTTTGAAGAGTTTATCCGCATAACGCATATCAAATCCCACGCCATTATCTTTGACGTAGATGATGTGCTCATCGCCCTCCACTCGGGAGCCCACCTCAATACGCGACGGATCGCGGCCGCGCGTGTATTTGATGGCATTACTGATCAGGTTCTCCGCAACCTGGCGCAACATGGGCGCGTCTCCGCTGACCACCGGGAGTTCTTTGATTGCGAACTCGATCTTGCGGTCGCGCTGCATCACCTTCTGCTCTTCAAAGGCAATTCGGAACAGCTCTTCGAGGTTCACATTCCGATGCGAAAGCGAAGAGCGGGTCAATCTTGAAAACTGCAGCAGATCGTCGATCAACTGCGCCATCTTGCGCGCATTCTTATTGATTCCTTCGAGCAGGTGGGCCGTTTCTCCATCGGCCCCGGTCAAACGCTCTTCCAGGAGAATCTTCGAAAACCCATCAATCGCCCGCAAAGGAGCTCGGAGATCGTGCGACACCGAGTAACTGAAGGCCTCCAGTTCTTTGTTGGCCGCCTCGAGTTGCGCGGTTCGATCGGTCACTCGTTTCTCCAGCGAATGGGTGAGCCCTCGAATCTCTTCCTCCGCGTGTTTCCGCTCCGTGATATCGCGCGCGATCACCTGCAACTCGACGGCACGCGGACGGTTGAGCAACTGGCAGCTTAGCTCGAGCGGCACCTCGACTCCCTTCGCGCTACGGACGGCAAACTCTTCCAGCTTCGCGCTGTTCTGCTGTCGTCCCGCAACGAAATATTCTTTCAGCCGGTCGCGCTGCTCGGGGACGACATATTCGCTGAGATTCCGGCCGATGGCCTCAAAGCGGCAAGTGCCAAGTGTGTTTTCCGTGGCTTTATTCATGCTGATAAACCGCCCGTCCAATTGGAGGGTAAAGACTAATTCCTGCGCGTTTTCGAACAAATCATGATATTGATCTTCCAGCTCGGCTTCGTGCTCAAACCGGGCGCGCAACTCGCGCGTCTGCTGCCGCACCTGATGATTCAAAGCCGCCACCCAAATCAAACCAGCGAGAATGAGAATCCCGAGAAAAACGACCGCCCGCATCGTCCGTTCAAAGGTCCACCACGGTGGCGCCTTCCCCAGCGAAACGTCTCGCGCATCCCGCAAAAGCAAGCGGAACCCGCGGGGGAAGCCGATCCCATCCGAGGCAATCGTACAAACGCCATTCACCTCCACTTCCGATTGCGGAGCCAGCCTCGACCAGGGACCGGGAATCTCCCGCGCATCCAATTCCGCCGTGAATGGAATCGTGCCGCTGAGCAGGCGCAGCATGATCGCTCCGTCCGGCCGCCGAACCATCTCAAGCAGCGTCGCTCTCACTTGCACCAACTCCATGTCGTGGCGTCCGGACATAATCTCTCGGGCCGTGGTGACGATTGGCGTGGGAGCTGGTTTTTGTCCCGTCTTTTGCAGCCGCATTTCAGAGAGTGTCGGAGAAAATCCGGTCCTGTCGCCGATCCCTTCGACCAGGACGAAATCGCCCACGGCTAAAGGCGGATTCGTCGGCGACGAGACAAAAAGGCCGCCGGTGGCATCCTGCATATAAAGGGAGCGCTGCCGATAAGAATAGCTGACCACTCCTCGCACCACCCCGCGAACTGCGCCAGATGGTGTTGCGCGTTTGGCTTCAGTGATGAAATCGAAGATCGTTTTGAACTCGGTCGAAGTGTTCAACGCGTTTTTTTCCTGAGCATCCGCGCCGAGGCACAGTTCAACCCCCATCAGCGCGATAAATAAAATGCTCCAAGCCCTCATCGGCGCGTTTTAATCCCCTCCGCCGCATCCTAGAGCACGCTCCAGGGCATCGCAAGCGGGGCATGTTCTGGTTTTTGTAAGGTCTGGGGCTGGATTTTTGGGCTGCTCAGCCTCCTTTTCTAGGGTGATCTCCTAGAAAAATAGTTTCGTGCTCGGGTTTTGCGAAGGTCGGTCCGGGAGGAAACCCGCAGGAAAGCGCCGTAGTTGTTAGAGGGCAAACTGATGGCATTCTTTCTGCCGTTGGAGGTGGGATTTTGAAAATAACGCATCTTTTCCTTATTGGATTCGCCCTGAGTCTAACCGCGGCTCTCGCTACTATAGTTGATACAACTTTTAATCCGGGCAGTGGCGCCGGTGGCGGCATTGTTGAGCAGGCTTTGCCACTCGCGGATGGCAGAATGCTCGTTTGCGGAAACTTCACGAGTTTCAACGGCGCGAATCGTGGTTATGCGGCGCGGCTGAATGCCGATGGAAGCGTGGACCAGAGTTTTTGGGCGCAGCCGGGTTACTGGGTGCGTAACATGGCCGTGCAGCCGGATGGGAAGATCGTGATCGGCGGCTACTTTACTACCGTCCAGGGCGTGCCACGAAATCTGATCGCCCGGCTAAACTCCGACGGTTCCCTCGATACGTCATTTAATCCCGGCACGGGCGCAACGGACATCATTGCGGGCGGCATCGACGGCGACATCGATCCTTTTGTCTTCTGGGTCGCCGTGCAGCCGGATGGGAAAATTATCATCACCGGGAATTTTCGAAATTACAACGGCCAGTCCAGCGTGGGCGTTGCGCGGCTCAATCCGGACGGCAGCAGGGATGCGACTTTCAACGTTGGCGGCGGTCTCGATAGCTGGGGTCGCCACATCGAGCTTCTGCCCAATGGGCAGATTCGTCTTTCCGGCTGGTTTACACAATATCGAGGACAGTCTTTCAACCGGCTCGTGCGAATTAATTCGGACGGTTCACCGGACAATTCTTTCAACCCCTATTTTGGTGATAGCACCTCCTGTTATTGCACGGCGCTCCAAGGCGATGGCAAAATCGTGGTCAGCGGTCATTCGATCAACGCTCAAGGATTGTTTCATCGCGAAATCGAACGGTTGAATCCTGACGGTTCTGTCGATCCCAATTTTGTGGCGTCCACGACGGACAAAACCGAGTCGGTTGTTCTCCAACCGGACGGCAAGGTCATTGCGGCTGGCTATTTCGCGCAGGCGGATGGCACGGCCCGGACGAGCATCGCGCGTTTTAATCCTGACGGGACACTCGACAATTCTTTCAGCGCTAACATTGATAACTTCGTTTGGGGCGCGGCCCTTGAGCCCGACGGGAAGCTCCTCATCGCCGGCGGGTTCTATACGGTCGATGGCTACTCGCGCAGTGGCGTGGCCCGGTTGCTCACCGGGATCAATTCCGGCGGCGGTGGTCCGGCGGATGTCCCGCCCAATCTCAGTGTCGCTTCCGTGACAGCCAACAGTATCTCTTTGCGGTGGGCCGACAGTTCCGCGATTCGGACGGGCTATGTGATTGAACAAAAGAACAGCTCGGGCGCCTACAACCAGGTCGGCAGTGCCCCGCCAGGCATTTACAGCTTTAACGTCGGCGGGCTTGCTCCAACCACCGCTTACACATTCCGCGTTCACGCCAATAACAACGATGGCACGAGCATCAACTCGAACGACGCCACCGGCACCACCTCGGTCGCGCAAAGCACGGGCGCGAATTCCGCCAGTTATATTCGCTCCGACGCTGCGACTCAAGGCACGTGGAAGGGTGTTTATGGAGCCGAGGGCTACAGCGTGTTCGGGGAAACCACCAGCAATCCTTCCTATGTGGGCGTGACGCCCATCGGTAAATCGGATTGGACCTGGCAGTGGTCCACCACGGATGCGTCCGCCCTGCAGCGCGCCAACGGCACCGACCGTCTGGCCGCCTGCTGGTATGCTAGTTCCAGCTATTCAATTGATCTGCGGTTTTCCGATTCAAACGCGCACCGTCTGGCGGTGTATTTCCTCGATTGGGACGTGATGGGGCGCGTCGAAACAGTCCAGGTAACGGACGGTGACACGGGCACGATCCTCGACGCGCGGACGCTCACTTCTTTCACTCGCGGCGTTTATCTGATCTGGAATCTGGCGGGCCACGTAAAACTCACGGTGACCGCGAGCTCCGGGAATGCCGTGGCGAGCGGCCTGTTTTTTGGCAGCGCTTCGGCCACGCAACCAACCGCCGCGACCCCGGCGATCTCACCTGCCGGAGGGATTTACGTGAGCGCCCAACAGCTCACCATCACTGCCGGCACCGCTGGGGGACAGATTCGCTACACACTGGACGGCACCGACCCAACTTCGGGCTCAGCACTCTACGCAGGGCCGTTCACGCTGAGCTATTCAGCGACTGTTAAAGCGAAAACTTTTGCCTCTGGATACACGCCGAGCGCGACCGCTGCGGCCACTTACGCGATCTCTTCGGCCACAAGCGCGAATAAATTCGCTTTTGTGGGGATCGATTCCAGCACGCCGGGAAATTGGCCGGGCGTGTACGGCGCCAACGGATATCTCGTTGTGGGGAAAACCCCCAGCTATCCGTCCTACGCCCAACCAGCGCCCATCGGTAAACAGGATTGGACCTGGGCCGGCCCAACCAGCGACGTTCGTGGCCTCGACGTTCCGGGCGGCGCGGGACGTATTGCGAGTTGCTGGTATGCCAACAGTTTTAACGTCGATCTGAATTTTACGGACGGCCATACCCATCGCATGGCGCTTTATTTCTGTGACTGGGATTTCGCAGGACGCTCCCAAACCGTGGAACTATTGGATGGCGAGACGGGAACGGTCTTACAGTCGCAGACTCTTTCAAGTTTTAGTGGGGGCCAGTATTGGCAATGGGACCTGAAAGGCCATCTGAAACTCCGCTTCACTAAAATCTCGGGTTATAACGCCGTGCTAAACGGCCTTTTCTTCCAGCCGGCCCCCGCCGAAATCTAAGAGCCTGTTTTAAAATTGTAGCGCAGGCTTCCATTACCTCCATTCTGCTGTCTCGCGGTTTCTAACCTGCCTGCGCGACGAGGACATGGTCGCCTGCCGACGGGAATCGGCGATACAGCAGATTGGAAACCTGCGCTACAAGGCGTTCTGTTCTGGTGCGACGTTGACGTTTGCCTCTGATGGGAGATGGGATATGGGAGAAGTTCGAACGGAATGGAGTTGATATTCGACTTTCAAGGCGTTTCTCTCTTTGCCTTCATAGTCTCTGCGCATGAACAAATACAAAGTTGGAGTTATCGGCTACGGCTGGGTGGCCGGAGCGCACATCGCCGCGATCAACGCGAGCAGCCGCGCGGAGGTCAGCGCGGTCCTTTCCTCGCGCCCGTTGGATGAAAGCGAGGTTTCGCGGCGGCACGGTTCCGCGATCCAGTGTTTTACCGAGCTGGACGCAATGCTGCGGAGCGATATCGACGTGGTCTCGATCTGCAGCTATCCGCAGGACCACGCCAAACAAGCCATCGCCGCCGCTCAAGCTGGGAAGCATCTGATTATCGAAAAACCGCTGGCCCTCAATCTTAAAGACCTTCGCCGGATGCAACAGGCGGTCAGCAAGGCCGGCGTGAAAACCTGCGTCTGCTTTGAATGCCGCTATTCGAGTCAGTTCCTCGCCACCAAAGCCGTCATCGATCGCGGTCTCCTCGGTAAAATTCATTATGGCGAAATTGACTATTATCACGGCATCGGCCCCTGGTATGGGCAATTCCGCTGGAACACGCGGAAAAATGCGGGCGGCAGCAGCCTCCTCTCCGCTGGGTGCCACGCACTGGACGCGCTTTTGCTCTGCCTGGGGAGCGACGTCGAAAGCGTTTCGAGCCTGGCGACGGGTTCCGAGAACAAAGATTTCGCCAAGTACGAATACCCGACTACTAGTATCACCATTCTCAAATTTAGAGATGGCCGTGTGGGTAAAACCGCGTCGGTTATCGATTGCCTGCAGCCCTATTACTTCCACGTGCATCTTGTCGGCAGCGAAGGGTCGCTGCTCGATAACAAATTTCATTCAACCAAGCTCGGCGCGTTGAACAAAGCGCAGTGGAGCGAACTCTCCATGAAGCTGCTGGATTCCGGCGATGTTTCGGATCACCCCTATCAAACGCAATTCCAAGCGTTTTTCGAAGCTCTCCAAAAGGGAAAGGAAATGCCGCTAACGAGTTTGAACGAAGCCGTGCGCACACACGAAATCATTTTCGCGGCCGACCAATCCGCGGCGACGGGCAAACCGGTGAGAATTCAAGTTGGATAGTGATGAGCGGCCGATTGGTTTGGATCACAGGCGCCGGCGGATTAATCGGCGCGGAGTTGGTTCGATCAGCCCCGGATTGGGCGCCGGGGATGCAGCCGCGCGGCTTGAGCCATGACGACATCGAACTTCTGGATTCACGGGCTGTGGAGGCATTGTTTCGAGCTGAGCGTCCGGGAGCCATCATTCATTGCGCCGCTGTCAGTCGCAGCGTCGTTTGCGAAGGCCAACCCGAGCTTGCGCGACGGACCAATGTCGCGGCCACGCGCGTTTTGTCGGAACTCGCTGCGGATATCCCATTCTTCTTCTTCTCAACCGATCTTATTTTCGGCGGGGAAAAAGGAGATTACCTCGAGGAGGACTCGCCGAATCCGCTTTCCGTCTATGGCGAAACGAAAGCAGCCGCCGAGGAAGCAGTCCGCCAACAGCCGCTCCACTGCATCGTGCGGATCTCGCTCACCGGCGGGAAATCGCCCAGAGGAGATCGCGGCTTCAACGAGGAAATGAAGAACGCCTGGCGCGCCGGGAAATCACTCAATTTGTTCGTGGACGAATTCCGTTGTCCGACCGCCGCCCCGATTGTCGCGCGCGCCGTATGGGAACTCGTTGCAAAAAGCGCCGCGGGCACATTCCATTTGTGCAGCCCCGAGAAAGTATCCCGCTACGAGCTGGGCCGGCTGCTTGCGGAGCGGCATCCAGAGCTGAATCCGAAAATCATCGCGGGTTCGCGCAAAGATTACCAGGGCCCGCCGCGGCCCCGGGACACCTCGCTCAATTGCGCAAAAGTTCAGCGCTTGCTGACCTTTCCCTTGCCGCGTTTCGCCGATTGGTTTCGCGAGGACACAACGGGATTCTGAACCATCAGAATCGCCCTCAGGGCCGGGATCTCTAACAATTTCCCAGCAGGTGTTTCATCCGTTCGAGGGAGAGCGGGGCTTTTCCAAA
>DASYTB010000288.1:0-4299 GCA_036002705.1 Verrucomicrobiia bacterium | reverse complement strand
TTGCGTGTTTGATCTGCAAGGCCCGATGCATCGGTTGCGCGTTCCCACAATGCAATTCTGGAATGAGGAGTTCGATCCGAATGATCCACAATCCAGCCCGCATCGCATTTTTCGCGGTGAAGGTTCCGAAGAAATGACCGTGCGTGTTCTGCGCGATGACGCACAACGCATCCTGGTTCTCGCGATCCACAATAGCGACGTGAGCGACGGCTGGGAACGCGAAAGCGAGAACGATTTTTATTTCAAACACTTCTCGGAGAAAACGGCCTACCCGCTTGCGATCAACATCATTTTCTACTTAATGACGCACTGAGGACGGCGGCTATTGCTCGAAAAACTGCTTTTGAATCTTTTCCATTTCCTTTTTCATCTTCGCGAATTTGACGCGCTCGGGAAGGAAATGAATCGCCCAGGGCGGGCGGGTTTTCATGCGGTCGAACGCTTCGAAGAAAGGCATGGCGCCTTCAATGGCGCAGCCAGCATCAAGCGCGTTTCGAACGCCGGCGCGAAACGCATCCTCCCATTCCTTGTCCGTGATCAGATCGTTGATGGGCACGGGATGATCGGTGTTATCGGCGAGTTTGTCTTTATACTTCGCGTAGTGGCCGAGGTAATGATGCGCGAGTTTGATTCCCACCACGATGCCCACGATCGAGTTGAAATTACTCAACTGTTCGTTGAGCATATCTTCCGTCCAGAAGGCCGGATTACTGTCATTCGGCAACGGCTTGAGCGATTTTTCGCCGGTCTCCTGGGAAAGAATCTCGATGTACTTGGCGAAATAACCCTTCTGTTTCTGGTCGATGGCTTTGGCGTGCGCCACGTTATTGACCAGGTCGATAAACCCCGCGGAAATCCAGACGCCGCGCACCGGCTTTGGTTCGTCGGGATAGTAGAGGAGGCGGACAAACGGGGTGACGTCCGTTTCAATCGAAATCGGCTGCGCACTGACCGTTTCGCGCTGCTGAGGCTTGAGCGCATTGTAAATATCATGCCCCAGCTTCATCATGCTGGAGTATCCGGACTTATATTGCAGGCCGTCCGGGCTGTTCGGCTGGGCCAAAGCTGCGGCGGAAACAAAAACGGCCAAGGCAAGCCCTGAGAGCGGTTTCATTCGAAAGTCAGGCAGTCTCACGAGAGTCCTTGCTTGAAACCACGGTATTCTTTTTGGGCGTGAGGCGTCAATAAAATTGCCCAGGAATTATCCATCAATCCAATTGACGGCCCTCTGCTCCTGGAGAAATATCCGCGACGCCCTTTCGCGGGCGCGATTGATATGAATTTGGATTCCCTTTATTCAGAACTCACGCTGAAGACGGACAAAAAGCTGGTTCTGCTGGTCATGGACGGCCTCGGCGATCTGGCGACGCGAGAGCAGGGCTATGTGACGCCTTTGGAAGCCGCCATTACCCCAAACCTGGACGCGCTCACGAGGGACGCTGTTCAGGGCCGGATGATTCCGGTCGCACCAGGAATTACGCCGGGCAGCGGGCCGGGACACCTGGCGCTCTTCGGCTATGATCCTCTTGAATTCCAGGTCGGCCGCGGAGTGATTGAAGCGCTCGGGCTGGGCGTGGAACTCCAGGCCGGGGACATCGCCGCGCGGGCGAATTTCTGCACGATGGACGCTAACGGCGTCGTCACGGATCGCCGAGCCGGACGAATCGAAACGTCGATCTGCGAAAAGCTCTGCGCCTTGCTTTCAAGCAAGGTAAAAAAAATTGGCGACACCGAGATCATCATCAGGCCGGGCAAGGGGCACCGGTTTGTCGTGGTTTTCCGCGGCAAGGGATTGGAAGGCCCTCTTACGGACGCCGATCCGCATCGCGAAGGGTTGAAAATCCCGGTGGTAAAGCCGTTGAGTCAGAACTCGTTGAAGCAGAAGGCTGCGGCCAAGCTGGTCGTCGAATTCTACAAGAAGGCCCTCCCGTTGCTCAAAGGCAAAGAACCGGCGAACGCGTTTCTCATGCGCGGCATTGCGCATCAACCGGAAATCCCCACGTTTGAAGAGCGTTACCGACTTCGTCCTGGGTGTATCGCGGTTTATCCGATGTATAAAGGCCTCGCGCAATTAGTCGGGATGACCAAACTGGAGGGACCGCAAACCATTGCCGAACAGTTTCAACGGTATTTGGATGAATACGACAACTACGACTACTTCTTCATCCACTACAAATATACCGACATGTATGGCGAGGATGGGAATTTCGAAGCCAAGAAGCGTTCCATCGAAGAACTCGATGGCGCCCTGCCGATCCTCCTGCAAAAACGTCCGGATGTCCTCGCGATCACCGGCGATCATTCGACGCCGGTCGCGTGCAAAGGACACTCATGGCATCCGCAGCCGGTGCTCCTGACGGCGGATTGTTCCGGCTCGGACAAACTCGACCGCTTCACGGAAACAGGAGCCAATCTTGGGTCACTCGGAGTATTCGAGGCGAAATATCTCATGCGGTTGATGCAGGCGAACGCGAAGATGTTCGACAAATTCGGCGCTTAAGCCCGGCGGTCAAAGGACGATATGAATGATTATCAGGATGCGGCGGCGTCTGCTCAGAGCGGTGTCGACCTCAACAAGCAGAAACGCGGCGCTCGGACGAAACGCCGTCACACGATGGCAACGTGAAAGCAGTAATTCTCGCGGCCGGAAGGGGTACCCGCATGCTCGGGTTGACCCAGGAGACTCCCAAGCCGATGCTCTGCGTCCAGGGAAAGCCTATCCTCCAGCGCATCATCGAAGGACTTCTCGAGTCGGGAATTCGGCAGGTTTGTGTTATCACCGGCTTTCGCGCGGAAGTAATCGAGGATTTTTTCCAGGATGGAAGCAAGTTCGGCGCGACAATTCAATACGTCCGGCAAGTGGTTCAAGACGGCACTGGCAAAGCGCCTGAATTGGCCAAAGGATTCGTCGGCAACGACCCCTTTCTGCTGACGTATGGGGATATTCTCGTCAAACCTGAGGTCTATCGCTCGATGCTGCAACGCTTTGGGAGCGGGAGCGGTGCTTACGGCGGGGTGATTACCGTCACGCCCGGGGAAGATGTTACCAAGGGCGGGCTGAACCTTTTTGACGAAGAGTTCTGCCTGCGTGAAGTCCTGGAGAAACCTTCGGCCGCCAAGATCGAGGAGTACCGGGCGAAAGGGCTGCTAAGGCTGGACGACCCGGTGTGGTATAACGCCGGAATTTACGTTTTCACGCCAGCTTTGTTCAACTATACGACGAAGCTGCAGAAGTCGCCGCGCGGAGAGTACGAACTGCCCGACGCGATCAACAGCATGGTTAAGGATGGCTTTAAACTTGCTGGTCTCAAAATTGCCGGAAGATGGGTGGATGTACGGGATCCGGAAGTGCTGGCCTCGCTGTGCAAAGGCGAGGAACTTTAAATTGGCGTGCCGGTGGTTGCGAGGGGCTTCAGAAAATGAAGCAAATGCCGGGGTGACATGGCTTGACGGTCGATCAAGCGTTGCTTACTTGTTGGCCTGAAGCTCTAGTATGCCAACCTACGAATACGTTTGTGAAAAGTGCGACCATAAATTTGATTTCTTTCAATCGATTAAAGACGAAGCGGTGAAAACATGCCCGCGCGAGAAATGCGCGATGAAAAAATGGGGAAAGGGCAAGGTCCGGCGGGCGATCGGCGCGGGAGCCGGCCTGATCTTTAAGGGCAGCGGATTTTACATAACAGATTACCGAAGCGAAAACTACAAGCAGGCTGCGAAGAAAGAGAGCGGCGCAGGCGAGAGCAAGACCGGGGGCGAAAGCAAGGGAGGCGACGCCAAGAGCACGCCCGCTCCCAAAACTGAAAGCAAGCCGGCCAAAGCGAAACCAACGGAAAGTTAGTGGCACTGACGAAGAAAAATTTCGTGTTGATTGTAGCAGGCGGCATCGCCGTGGTCACAGTGGGATTGGCTGCCTGCCTCGTTCTCCTGACGCGCGACGCGGACATCGAGTTCGCGCAGAATCCGAATTCGGTCGAGGCGCACGAGGCAAAGCGGAAACTCGCGTTATTTGATGAAGCTCAAAGCACGAAGCGGAAAGGATTTGTCCGATTCAGCGAAGTGGAAATCAACTCCTTTCTCGACCAGGAACAAAAGAACGGTTCTCAAACGAATGCCGCCGTGCGATTGGTCAGGAGCAGCGTGCTGCTCGCCCCGCCGAGCCTCACTTTTGTGAGCTGGCACACCGCGCGCATTTTGGGAGTGAACCTCCCCTTCGTTTGGCAGAGAACCGTGAATATGAACAAGGGCGCCAATGGCTGGGGCTTCAGCACGCGGCAGATGCGCGTTGGGACTGTGACC
>DASYTB010000287.1:0-8169 GCA_036002705.1 Verrucomicrobiia bacterium | reverse complement strand
GACCACGTCCGGCGACGTCTGTTTGTCCGCGGCATAAACACAGGCCGAGGAGGCATAAAAGAAGCGCTCCACGCCGGCCTCTTTCGCCGCCATGAGCAGATGCGTATTGATCAGCACGCTCAGCATGCAAAGCGCCCGGTTGTTCTCGATGAAGCCCATGCCGCCCATATCCGCGGCCAGATTATAGACGAGGCTCGCGCCTTTCAGCGCGCGGGAACACGCGTCCTTATCCTGCAGGTTGAGCTGTAGATTTTCGACCTTGGGAAACAGTTGGTACCATTCGTCGAACGGCTTGATATCGACACTGCGTATGTTTGTATGGCCTTCGCGCAGGAGATCAGCAACCAAATGGCCGCCAATAAAACCTCCACCGCCGCAGACAACAATCTTCTCCGACTTCATAACTTTCGTTCGTTAGATACCCAAAATCGCAGATTGATCCAAGAGAGAAATTTAAACCGCCAGGCTACACTCTTCTAACCGGGCCGGTTGCCAACGGGCACGTGGAATCGCGGCCGGATCAGCTATCGCACGCGAGCGGCACGTCCGTTAGGCTGACGCAGTGCCGGCCCAAGTGACGAGCTTTCAAGGTCAGTGATAGAGTTTGCCAGGTCATCGCCCCACCGGCAAAATTTAGCCCGTCAGACCGAATGAGGTAAACCCGAGTTGAGCAGACGATGTCTTCTGGAAGCAAAAGCGAGGCGCGGAAACGCCATGCCGAATTGGCGGTGGAGTTGCGCCGTCATGACGAGGCCTACTATATTCATGCGCGGCCGACGGTCAGTGATCAGGAATATGACCGGTTGTATCGCGAGTTGGTGGAGTTGGAAAAGGCTCACCCCGAGTTGGTGACGCCGGATTCGCCCACGCAGCGGGTGGGTGGCACTCCCCTTTCGGAGTTCAAGCCGGTTCAACATCTCACGCCGATGCTCAGCCTGGATAACACGTATTCCCAGGCGGAGGTGCGGGATTTCGTGGGGCGGGTTCAGCGGTTTTTGCCGAATGAGAAGTTGGATTGGATTCTCGAACCGAAGGTCGATGGCATCGCGATTAACCTGCGTTATGAACGCGGCGAGTTCGTCCTCGGGGCCACTCGTGGCGATGGAACGACCGGTGACGATATCACGGCGAATCTGCGGACGATCCGCAACCTGCCGGTCCGCTTAAAATCTTCGACAGACGGCCTTCCCGGTCTGATGGAAGTGCGAGGCGAGATTTACATGACGCGCGCCGGCTTCGGGAAATTGAATAAAGCGCGGGTTGCGCGCGGGGAAGAGCCGTTTGCCAATGCGCGGAATTCAGCCGCTGGTTCGCTGAAGCAATTGGATCCCCGGATTGTGTCCAAGCGCCCGCTGGCTCTGATCGTTTACGGATTAGGCCAGGTGGAAGGAGCGGAGTTCGCAAGCCATGATCAGGTTCTCGCCTGGCTTAAGGCCTGCGGCTTTCCGGGTCCGGAAAAGACCTGGCACTGTTCTTCCGTGGATGCATTGGTCGAGGCCATCAACGAACTCGACATAATCCGGCACGATTTCACTTATGAAACAGACGGCGCGGTGATCAAACTCAACTCACTCGCCCAACGCGACCGCGCGGGTTACACCGCCAAAGCGCCCCGTTGGGCCATGGCTTACAAGTATGCCGCCGAACAAGCCGAAACAAAACTGAAGGGGATAACGATCCAGGTGGGACGCACCGGCGCGCTCACACCCGTGGCCGAACTGGAGCCCGTCTTTCTCGCCGGAAGCACCATCAGCCGCGCCACCCTGCACAACGAGGATGAATTGCGCCGCAAAGATATCCGCCTTGGCGATACCGTCACCATTGAGAAGGCGGGAGAAGTGATTCCCGCCGTGGTTGGGGTGGTTCTGACGAAGCGAACTGGCGTTGAAATTCCGTTCCAATTTCCGAAGCTTTGTCCCGAATGCGGGGGTGAAATCAAGCGCACGACGGGCGGAAGCGGGGAAGCGGCAGCCGTCTGGCGTTGTTTGAATCCAGATTGCCCGGCGCAGCTTCGCGGACGTATTGGGCATTGGTGCGCGCGCGGCGCGATGGACATCGAAGGCGGCGGGGAAGTGCTCGCGATCCAGCTCGTGAATCACAAACTGGTGCATGACGTGGCCGATCTTTACTCGTTGACCATGGATCAACTGCTCACCGTTGAGCGGATGGGCCAGAAGTCAGCTCAGAACTTTTTGAATGCCCTCGAAGCGAGCAAAAGCCGGGAGCTTTGGCGCCTGATTTTCGGCCTCGGCATCCTGCACGTCGGAGCCGGCGTGGCGAAATCGCTCGCGCGCGCCTATGCCAGTCTGGACGAAATCGCGGCGGCTTCCGTCGAGCAACTGACCGAGACCGAGGACATTGGCGATGTCATCGCGGAAAGTGTGTGCCAATGGTTTGGCAATCCGCGGAATCAGGCGCTGATCCAGCGTTTGCGCGCGGCGGGTCTGAATTTTAAATCCTCAACCTTTCAAGTCAGGGCCACGAAAGGCGCAATTTCCGGCAAAACCTTCGTGCTCACGGGGACGCTGCCAAACCTGAAGCGCGAAGAAGCCGCCGCGAAGATCGAGGCAGCGGGCGGGAAGGTGAGCGGCAGCGTGAGCAAAAAGACGGATTATGTCGTGGCCGGCGAGGAGGCAGGCTCGAAGCTCGCGAAAGCGCAAGAGCTGGGCGTTGCGACTCTTGATGAACAGGGATTGCTCAAACTTTTGGAAGGATAATGGCACTTTTTTATTTGGTCAGGCATGGGCGCAACGACTTTTTAGGGAAAGCGCTCGCCGCGCGTTTGCCCGGCGTTCACTTGAATGCGCTGGGCAGAGCCGAGGCGGATGCCCTCGCGGAAGCGCTGGCCCATAAAGGCATAGAACGGATTCTGAGCAGCCCGCTGGAGCGCGCTCGCGAAACCGCCGAGCCCTTGGCGAAACGAATGGGAAAGGAAATCGAGATTTCCGAGCAGATCAACGAGCTTGGATTCGGCGACTGGGCCGGCAAATCGATGCCGGAGCTCGAACTTTTGCCGGAGTGGAAGCTGTTCAATAGCTTCCGCACTGGGACGCGCCCGCCCGGCGGCGAAACGATGCTCGAGGTGCAGGCTCGAATGGTGGCCGCGGTTGAGCATTGCCTCCAGGCCGAGGCAAAAACGTTCGCGTTCTTCAGTCACGCCGACCCGATTCGCTCTCTGCTTTCTTATTACCTCGGAATGCCGCTGGAGATGTTTTCTCGAATCGAGATCAGCCCCGGCAGCTATAGCCTCCTGCGCGTCGAAAAGTGGGGAGCGCAGATTCTGGCCATGAATGCATCGCCTTTCGGGATGATTGGGATGATCGGGACTGATCCGTCCGCGCACCAAATATTTTGACACACCGCGACCACGCCCCTATAACGGCGGCCCTTAAAACAAAAACTGAGAAAAAGGATAATTGTATTATGGCTATTCCTGTTGGGTCCAAAGCTCCGGACTTCACTCTCAAATCCAAGAACGCCAGCGGGCTGGCGGACGTAAAACTGAGCAACAATTTCGGCAAAACCAATACGGTCCTGCTGTTCTTCCCGCTCGCCTTCACCAGCGTCTGCACCAGCGAAATGTGCGGCGTGACTTCCGGCATCCAGCAATACAAGGATCTGAACGCCGACGTTATCGGCATCAGCGTGGATAGCCCCTTCGCGCAGGAGGCCTGGGCGCAAAAGGAAAAGATCGGCCTGACCCTCGCGAGCGATCTGAACAAAAAGACCGCCGAAGCTTATGGCGTGTTATTGTCGGACCTGATCGGCCTCGGCGCGGTCAGCGCCCGGGCCGCGTTCGTCATCGATAAAAACGGCGTGGTGCAATATAGTGAACAAACTCCCACGCCAAAGGATCTGCCGGATTTTAACGCCGTGCGCGATACGCTCGGCAAACTAAAGTAGAGCAACGCCCAAAGCAAAGCGGCCGCGGCGGCACGGCGGGAGGAGGTTAGTAACTTGAATCCGTGGCACTGGCGGAGGTATTGAACAACGAGCAAACGTCTCTCAATTTCCTCTCCCCGCTGAGGGCCGCTGAGGGAGAGAGGCGGAGCCAACCGTGACGGACTTTGGGCTGGCGGCGGAAGGCTGGTGCGCATCGCGCTAAATCGAATCTCGCCGCGAAAAGCGCCCCCAACGCGCAGGCCGGGCGATTTGCATCGCAGCACCCTTCATTTAACATAGCCCTTTGGATCTTTGCGCCGCGAATATGAATCAGAATCTATTTAACGCCCGCCAGCAATTCACTCTCGGAAACGGAAAACCAGCCACCTTCTACTCCCTGCCCGCCCTGGAAAAGGCCGGCGTCGCTCGCATCGCGCGCCTGCCAGTCAGCATCCGCATCGTGCTCGAATCGGTCCTGCGGAACTTCGACGGCAAGAGAATCTCCGAGCAGGACGTGCGCAACCTCGCGGGCTGGAAGGCGAAGGAGGAGCGCATCGCCGAGATTCCTTTCATCGTCGCGCGCATTGTGCTGCAGGACTTCACCGGCGTGCCGCTCCTCGTGGATCTCGCCGCCATGCGTTCGGCGGCCGCGCGCCTCGGCAAAAAACCGGAAGTGGTCGAGCCGCTCGTGCCGGTGGACCTCGTGGTGGACCATTCCGTCCAGGTCGATTTCTCCAGCTCGCCCGACGCCTTGCGGCTGAACATGGAAATGGAATTCAAACGCAACCAGACGCGCTACCAATTCCTCAAGTGGGGCATGCAGGCCTTTAAAACCTTCGGCGTCGTGCCGCCTGGCATCGGCATCGTTCACCAGGTAAACCTGGAGTATTTGGCCAAAGGTGTTCTCGAAAAGAATGGCGTTTGGTATCCGGATACTTTGGTCGGCACCGACTCGCACACCACCATGATCAATGGCCTCGGCATCGTTGGTTGGGGCGTGGGCGGGATCGAAGCGGAGGCGGGCATGCTCGGGCAACCCGTTTATTTCCTCACGCCGGATGTCGTGGGCGTCCACCTTAAGGGCGAATTGCGCGAAGGCGTCACCGCCACCGACCTTGCGCTCACCATTACGCAGTTGCTCCGCAAAGCCAAAGTGGTGGGCAAATTTGTCGAATACTTCGGGCCGGGCGCGGCGGCTCTCGCGGTTACGGATCGCGCGACCATCGCCAACATGGCGCCCGAATACGGCGCGACCATGGGCTTCTTTCCGATCGATGAAGAAACCTGCCAATACCTTTTGCAAACAGGCCGGTCGAAAGAACAGGTGGATACGTTCCGCAATTACTTTAAAGCCCAGGACCTCTTCGGCATGCCCGAGTCGGGCGACATTGAGTATTCGCAAATCGTCGAACTGGACCTCGGCGACGTGAAGCCGAGCGTGGCTGGACCCAAGCGGCCGCAGGATCGCCTGTTGCTCCCCGAGCTGAAGCAGCGCTTTCGCGAGCTGTTCCAAAAGCCGCTCGCCGAATCCGGTTATAACAAGAACGCTGAGGATTTCGGCAAACGTTTCGCCATTCATTCGGCGTGTCCTCCCGCGACGGTCGCTGGCGGCGGCGCCCAGGCTTCGGAAACCGTTCCGGCCCGTGCCCCGCATCAGACGCATCCAAATCAAAGCGTCAAGAACACCAGCGCGCATACGGAGTTGGAGATGATGAACAACCGCCCCACGCCGGATCGCGTGGACAAATGCGCCGACATCCCGTCGCAAGAGGCTCTCGATATTGGCCACGGGGATGTTCTGATCGCGGCGATCACGTCGTGCACCAACACCTCGAATCCGTCCGTCATGCTCGCCGCGGGTTTGGTGGCGAAAAAGGCCGTGGAACGCGGCTTGCACGTGAAGCCCACCGTCAAGCGTTCGCTCGCCCCCGGCTCCCGCGTCGTCACCGAATACCTTCGGAAGAGCGGGCTGCAACCATTCCTCGATCAGCTTGGGTTTAACATCGTGGGCTACGGCTGCACGACCTGCATCGGAAACTCCGGCCCGCTCGATCCCGCGATAGAAGATGTTGTCACGACCAACGATGTCATTGCCGCGTCGGTTCTTTCCGGCAATCGCAACTTTGAAGCGCGCGTGCACCAAAGCATCAAGGCCAATTTCCTCATGAGCCCGCCCCTCGTCGTGGCCTATGCTTTGGCTGGCCGGGTCGATCTGGACATGAGTCATGATCCCATTGGCAAGGGCAGCGACGGCAAAGATGTCTATCTGAAGGACCTCTGGCCGAGCCGCGCCGAAATTCAATCTCTTATTAAATCCTCTTTCAGCGCCGAAACATTTCACCGCCTCTACACCGATTTCGAAAAACAAAACCCGCTTTGGGAGAAAGTGCCAAGTTCTACCGGCGTCCTTTACGATTGGGACCCGGCCTCGACTTACATCCAGGAGCCGCCCTTCTTCGATGGCTTCGAAATGAAACCGTCCGCCATTCGCGAAATTCGCGGCGCGCGCGCCCTCGCGATTTTCGGCGACTCCGTCACCACCGATCACATCAGCCCCGCCGGATCAATCAAGCCGACTTCACCCGCCGGCGTTTATCTCATCCAGCACGGCGTTCCGGTCGAAGATTTCAACAGCTACGGTTCGCGCCGCGGCAATGATCGCATCATGGTCCGGGGCACCTTCGCCAATGTCCGCATCAAAAACCTGATGGTTCCCGGCGTGGAAGGCGGTGTGACCATGCATCAGCCCGATCACGCTCGGATGAGTATTTACGACGCGGCCATGAAGTACAAGGAGAACCACGTCCCGCTCATTGTGCTCGCCGGGCAGGAATACGGTACCGGTAGCTCGCGTGATTGGGCCGCGAAAGGAACCGCGCTTCTCGGTGCCCGCGCCGTCGTTGCCCTAAGCTTCGAACGGATTCATCGTTCCAATCTCGTCGGCATGGGCGTCCTCCCGCTCCAATTCCACGAAGGCGTCTCCGCCGAGACGCTGAAGCTGGACGGCACCGAAACGTACGACCTCGCCGGGCTTAACGAAAAAATGAAACCCCAGCAGGATCTCACCCTGCGAATCACCCGCAAAGATGGCGAAACCAGTGAAGTCCCCGTCCGCAGTCGCATCGACACGCCCATTGAAATCGAATACTTTCGTCACGGGGGAATTCTTCCCTACGTGTTGCGGCAACTCTTAGGCACCGCCTAGGGTTGAACAGGGCTCACCGGATTTAAGCCATGCAAGACAACCTCATGGCTGTTGTCATTCGTCAGGCCGCTCTCGAGATGATTCCGCGATTGCGAATTCTGATCGCAGAATCGGCACGCGGGTTGGCCACAGGCGATTATACCTCGGAGCAGATTGAAGGCGCGCTCGGCTCGGCCTGGGGCGTGGACAGTCAACTGATTCGCGACGGGACCTACTTCGTGGCCGAGGTGGTTGGGGCGGAGGACGAGATCATCGCTTGCGGGGGCTGGAGCAAGCGCAAGACGCTTTTTGGGGCGGATGGGCAACCCGGTCGTGAGCCAGAGTCGCTGAATCCTTCAATAGATTCGGCGCGGATTCGAGCGTTTTTTGTCCACCCAAATTGGGCGCGGCGAGGGATTGGGAAGATGCTCCTGGAAAAGTGCGAGGCCGAGGCGCGGGCCCACGGTTTTCGTTCGGCTGAACTGGTCGCGACCTTGCCGGGCGAGCGGTTCTATGGCTCCCGGAGTTACCTTGAGCAAAGCCGGAGGGATTATCCGCTTCCGAACGGTTGTTCGATCCTTTTCATCACGATGCGGAAGGATCAGCTTTAGAGGGATAACATTCCTGGACACCCTTGAACGACGCTCCTCGACCTCTATCCCGCATGGAATTCGCCTTTCTTTAACCCACGCTTTCCGCGCTGTAGCGGGCGAGCAGCCCGGTCCGAACGGCATAACGATACACTCGCGTGAAGATCCAGCAGGCTAGAAATAAATCGACAAATGCCAGGGCGCTTCCGAGCAACAGCGAGCTGCTCGCGAGTTTTTGCCCGTTCACAATGGCGCGCAGGCCTTCAAAAACATAGGAGGGCGGAAGAATCCGAGAAATCCATTGCATCCACGCGGGCAGGGTCGAGATGGGATAAAAGACTCCAACGAACGGCGCGACAACCGCGGGGATGGGCCAGATGAACCATTCCGAGGCAGGGCCCAAACGCAGGACGATGGCGATCCCGACTATTCCCAGAGAAATGCCGAAGAGAAACAGCACAAATAAGAACCCGGCGAGCGGCAGACCATAAATAAAAAACGACAGACCAAAGC
>DASYTB010000286.1:0-10523 GCA_036002705.1 Verrucomicrobiia bacterium | reverse complement strand
TTATAAAAACAGATTTGGCGCGAAGCTGAGTGTCCGGGTGAGTTGGTGAGGCAAAAGCGGCCCCACATTCCCACCTAATTGTTCGAGGATCACCTTCTGACTTCCCGGTAAGGAATTCTACGAATTCTAAAATGGCTAATGGTTACTGCAAGCTCAGCCGTTTCTCTGAACGAAAAACAGTCCCGCCGCCGCATTGAGAAAGCCAGGGGTCGCGGGGATAGTGGGACTGTATGAAACAAATAACTGCTTTGAAACTGAGCGTCCTCGCGGCTTCGGTGGCTGCTTTCGGGATGGGCTGCGCCTCGACAGGGTATGCCCGCAACGACGCCAATACTTCTCCTAGTATGGGCGTGTCCGCCAGTGCCGAAACGGGCACCGGCTACACCACGGATCGTGATCTTCGCATCGCCCAGCGCGACGAGGGAGAGGCTCGCATGACGGTGAGCGCTCTTTCCTTTAGCCCCGAGACGAGGGCGAATTGGGTGAACAGGTTCCCATTTTATGATCGGAATCTAGTTGACGTTGAGACTTACACATTCGCCGTTCCAGATCGCAAGGTCGAGGTGGCCTCGCAGGCTGATTTAAGCGGCCTGCCCGAGTTCAGCGTGAACCTGCCGCCAGGGTCCGTGTTTGTCGAATCCGCTGGTGGCGCCGGTGAAGTCCGGACCGGACGTGTGATTCAACACAGCCCAAATCCGATGCGGTAAACATCGCCGGTTTGATTCAGTTCTTCGAAGCCGCGTGCAACGCAGATTGCCCGCGGCTCATTTTTTGTACGAGAGGGCCTTTTCTCTAGTTGTATTTGCGGAGCACGCCTTTATCATCTCCGGCACACCGAATGAGGAAAAATATCATGAGTCGTTCCACGCACATTCTCCTGGGGTTCCTGGCGCTGACCGCGAGCATTAGCTTTGGCAAACAGTTGAACTATTCACTGGCCCCGAACTTTTTCGAGAAAGATCCCGGTGGGGAGCAACTTGGCCCCTGCCATGGCGGCACCGTGATCGACAAAGCCGGAAATATTTACGTCAGCACGGACACCCCGCGCGGGATCGCGGTCTTTTCGCCGACCGGCAAGTTTCTCCGCGCCGTTGGTCCGACACGAATACACGGGCTCGAAATCCGCGAGGAAGGTGGCGTCGAATACATCTATGGAGCGCGTCCGAGCGATCACGAGGTCGTCAAGATCAGGTTGAGCGGCGAGCAGGTCTGGTCGATCAAGGCACCTATGGAAGCGGGCATTTTCAAGGACGAAAAGGGATTTAATCCCTGTGCGGTCACGGTGGCGCCGGACGGCTCGATTTTTGTGGCGGATGGCTATGGTTCAAACTACGTGCTGAAGTTCGATAAAGACCGCAAATTTCTGAAGGCGTTCGGCGGGCCCGGCGAAGCCGAAGGCAAATTCAAGACCTGTCACGGCATCGCGCTGGATCAGCGTCAGGGCAAGCCGCTGCTCTTCGTTTGCAATCGCAATAATAATCGGGTCGAGTATTGGGACCTGGACGGCAATTTCGTCAAGGTGATCCAAAAGGATTTGAGAATGCCCGCGGCGGTGATGATTCGGGGCGACTATGCCGTTATTCCGGAATTGCAAGGACGGGTCACGGTGCTGGACAAAGAGGGCAGCATCGCCGCGCAGGTGGGTGACAACCCAAATGAAAAACAGCGCGCCAATTTCGGCCTGCCGCCCGAGGAATGGCACGACGGGATTTGCAACTCACCCCATGGCGCTGCCATCGATAAAAACGGGAATCTCATCGTTTCCGAATGGAGCAAGTTCGGCCATCTGCACAAGTTCGATCGCGTGAAGTGATGGAGGATGACCAATAAGATAACCAAGACCGAGCCGTTACCTGTAACTCCAAGCGCAAAAGGAGAAGAGCTGCCCACGGTTCCGTGGCACAGCTCTCGGTTCCTCCGGTAATTGCCCGGGAAATTGTTCGGGCGCGTTCGGTTTAGCTGCAGCCGAGGCTTTCGCCGCAGTTCAGGCACTTGTAGCACGCACCGTTGCGAACGGCCACGTGGCCGCAGTTCGGGCAGGTGGGCGCATCCAGTTGGAAATGCGCGATGGTGGCGCTGAAGCTGGTGATCGCCGGTGCGTGGCTGTGGCCGTTTGATCCGCGTCCGTTGGACCCATTAGATCCACCATTTCTGACGACCACTTGCGTTTCATCGGCCAGAGGCAGGTCCGCCACCGGCCGGTTCACTTTTTTTTTCAGCTCCTCCAGCAATCCCGGAATCGCCAGTTCAGGCTGGTTCCGATTGCTCGAATTGGCTTCGCGATAGCCGGGGATAAACTGATGCGCCATCCACCGGAAAACGTAATCGATAATGGATGACGCATTTCGAATTTCGGGATTCTTGGTGAAGCCAGAGGGTTCGAAGCGCTGATGGGCGAACTTCTTGACGAGCGCATCCAGCGGCACTCCGTATTGGAGCGCCAGGCTGGTGAGCGTCCCAATTCCATCCATGAGTCCGCCGATCGTCGAGCCTTCCTTCGCCATAGTAATAAAGAGTTCGCCCGGTTGATTATTCTCGAAAAGCCCGACCGTGAGGTAGCCTTCGTGACCCGCAATATCGAACTTGTGGGTGATCGCGGTGCGGGTTTCCGGCAGACGGCGGCGGAGCGGCTGGCCGGCCTCGAGGCGCAGTTTCTCGACTAGCATTTCCAATTCGGCGATTCTTGCCTTCAGCTCTTCAGCCTCGCTTTTCGCGGGCGCGCCGTCATTGGTCTTCTTCGTATTGAGCGGCTGAGAGCGCTTCGAGCCATCCCGGTAGATGGCCACGCATTTCAAACCCATTTTCCAAGCCTGGATATATGCATCCTGAATATCG
This sequence comes from Verrucomicrobiia bacterium, assembly GCA_036002705.1. Taxonomy (GTDB): domain Bacteria; phylum Verrucomicrobiota; class Verrucomicrobiia; order Limisphaerales; family SXQI01; genus DASVNK01. The sequence goes on along the minus strand of DASYTB010000286.1, from coordinate 7,688 downwards.
CCGACGCTGCATTCGTTGGGCAGGTTGACGGTTTTGGAAATTGCGCCGCTGATGAACGGCTGAGCGGCGCCCATCATTTTGAGATGCGCCATGTAATGGATGCTGCGCTTGCCGCGGAAGGCTTTGAATGCGCAGTCGAATACGGGCAGATGCTCCGCCTTCAGGCCACTGGCAATGGTGTTGCCCTCTTCTTCGACGTCTTCAATGGTGTCGAACTTTTCGATATGCGCGGTGATCTTTTTGATCTCGTCCGCGCTGTAGCCGAGACGCTGCAATCCTTCCGGCACGGTGCGATTAACGATTTTGAGCATGCCGCCGCCGGCGAGGAGTTTGTATTTCACGAGCGCGATGTCGGGCTCGACGCCCGTGGTATCGCAATCCATCAGGAAGGCGATGGTGCCCGTGGGAGCGAGCACGGTTACCTGTGCATTGCGGTAACCGTGCCTCGTTCCCTTCGCGCACGCGCGGTCCCAACAATCGCGCGCTTCGTCCTTGAGATAAGCAAAGTCGCAGCTGGGCTGGATTTCTTCAACGGCCGCGCGATGCAGCTTCATAACACCGAGCATCGACTCGATATTGTCTTTGGCCATCGGCTTGTTCACGTGAGCGCACCGGGCGTCGTGATACCCTTTAAACGGCCCGGTGATCTTCGCGATTTCAGCGGATTGGCCATAGGCTTCACCGGTCATGATGGAGGTAATGGCTCCCGCGAGAGCGCGGCCTTCGTTCGAGTCATAAGGCAACCCGTAACTCATGATCAACGAACCAAGGTTGGCGTAACCCAACCCGAGTGTGCGGAAGATGTGAGAATTTTCGGCGATTTCCTTCGTGGGATAGCTGGCGTTATCCACGAGAATTTCCTGCGCGGTGATGTAAACGCGAACCGCCGCTTTAAAGCGTTCGACATCGAAACCGCCGTCGGCTTTTTTGAACTTCATCAAGTTCAGCGAAGCCAAATTGCAGGCGGTATTATTCAGGAAAACATATTCCGAGCACGGGTTGGTGGAATGGATCGGCTCCGTGCCTTTGCACGTATGCCATTTTTGGATCGCGCCGTCATATTGCATGCCGGGATCGCCGCAAATCCAAGTGCCTTCCGCGATCTTGCGGAAGAGTGTGCTCGCATCTTTCTTTTCGAGTGGTTTGCCGGTAGTGATGGAACGGGTCCACCATTCCTTTCCGTCGAGCGCGGCTTGCATGAATTCATCCGAAGCGCGCACGGAAAGATTTTCGTTCTGATACATGACGCTGCCGTAAGCGTCGCCATTGTACGAGCCGTTGTAACCCTGCTCGATCAGTGCCCAGGCTTTCTTCTCTTCCTTCTGTTTGCAATCGATGAATTCTTCGATATCGCCGTGCCAGTCTTTCAGCGTGTTCATCTTTGCGGCACGACGTGTTTTGCCGCCGGATTTTACGACGTTCGCGACCTGATCATAAACTTTGAGGAACGAAAGCGGACCGCTCGGACGTCCGCCACCGCTCAACTTTTCTTTGCTGGAACGAATCGGCGAAAGGTCCGTGCCAGTGCCGGACCCATACTTGAAGAGCATCGCCTCGCTGTAAGCCAGGCGCATGATGTCCTCCATATTGTCGTCAACGGATTGAATGAAGCAGGCGCTGCCTTGGGGATACTCGTATTGCGTGGGCGCGCGTTCGGCCTGATCGGTCGAGCGATTATAGAACCAATTGCCCTTCGCGGAATTCTTTCCCACTCCGTATTGATGATACAACCCGACATTGAACCAGACCGGGGAATTGAAGGCGCCGTATTGGTTCACGCAGAGCCAGGTCAGTTCGTCGCAGAAAACTTCGCCGTCCTCCTTGCTAAAGTAGCCGTCCTTGACGCCCCAATCGGCAATCGTCCGGCAAACGCGGTGAATGAGCTGGCGAACGGAAGTCTCCCGTTCCGGGGTGTTCTGCTCGCCGTAGAAATACTTCGAAACGACCACCTTGGTCGCGAGCACAGACCATGACTTTGGCACTTCGACATTGTCCTGCTTGAAAATGACCTTGCTGTTGTCATCGGTAATTTCCGCGATCCGTTTGTCCCATTCAATCTGGTCAAACGGCTTTACCCTGGCATCGCTGAAGACTCTTTGAACCTTCAACGCCTTGGCGGGAAGATTCATGCGAGCCGCGCCGCGTGGGCGCGTCCCGGGAGTGTTCCGCCGCCGGGTTGGGGCAGGGGAGGAAGACACCAGTTCTTCACGAGCATCGATCATACTGAATTTCCTTTGGTTGCGGAGAGCTTTTTTCTCGACCTAACGTTTAAATTATCCGATCTTTCACCATTTGTTAAATGGGTTGGTAAACGCTATGCTACCGCCGAAGCAGTCACCCCATTTAGTAGTGGTGTATGGCCATACTACTACTACGGGTTGTGGTGACAAGATTTTTCTGGGAAATTTTTTATAATCGGAGAAGTGCTTCATTCCGAAGGATTTTCGCTTCTTTCGGAGCGACGGAAACATGGAAAAACGGAGTTCGGGAATTTAAAAAAGCAGGGCCTCGGGGGCAACCATGGCACGCGGTAAAGCACCGATCTTGAAAAATTGATCATCGTGATCGCTTGCTCCCGTTTACATTGTAAACTATGCTTCCGGTTATGCCAACCATTGTTCAATCGTGCCGATTGGAGAAGGCGGCCGCTCTGCTCCTTGCCAAGCAGGCAAAGCGGCGGCAGATCGAAGTTTCGACCTTAAGCAGTTTGTATCTGCGAGAAAAGGCGCGGGAAGAGGAATTTCCGGGGATTGGATTTCGGGATTCGGCGGCGGGACGTGAAGCTTATGTTTTGGGGAGCCGGGTGGCGGTGTGGGAGGTTATGGACGTTTACGAGGAAGCCAAGACAATCGGCAAAGCCGCGGGTCACTTCGGCTGGCCAGATTACCTGGTGAAATGCGCCGCAGCTTACACCAAAGCTTTTTCGGGGGAAATAGCCGATCAGCGGGCGGCGGAGGTTGATGATTGATTCGGTTGATGGCTGATGGCCATATGTCACGCCGTTTTATCGAGGCGTGCGTTCGTCTTGAGCCCAATTTTCCAATTATCCATATCGCGGACTGGCTGGATGGAAAACACCGCATCTCGAAAGATCCAGTTTTACTTGCTGCCTTGCTGGAACAGAGATTGATCATTGTGGGATTCGACCGTCGAACAATGGCCATGCACGCCGCGCAATCGACCCGAGAAGGAGCAGGTCATGCCGGAGTCATTCTTTTTCGCCGGAGCGTTTCGCAGATGGATTACGGGAAGCAGTCCCGTTTGCTGGTCGAGTTTTGGCGCGAAGCGGCCGACTGGGATTGGACGGATCGCATCGAGTATTTGCCAGGCAATCCGCTTGATTAGTGACGGGCCGCCGTTCGCAGTTGTAGAATTAGGTTCGCGAGCAAGACCAGGATTCCGCCGACGAGCAACTGCCCTGTGATAGTTTCGTTTGGATAATCTATTCCGGTGAGCTTTGAGACAATCCCCGGAAGAAATAAGGCGAGGAGGCTCGCGAAAACGGGTTCGGCGCCATAGATGATTGCGGCTTCGGCAGGCGGGACAAGGGGCTGCCATTTGTTCATAATCACAAAGGCGATTACGGTGCAGAAAACTGTGATAGAGGCGGAAATCGCGATAACCCCTGGATTCGAGTAGCAGACCCAAACATCCCGCGGAGTTTGCCAACTAATCAGCAGAATGGGCAGGGAGAAAAGGGCCATGGTAAAGAACATGGCGATGGAGAAGTGATTGACGTTGTTTCTCGCGAAAAGGGGACGATCCAGCCAGAGGATTTGACCCGCAAAGAAAACGGCGGCGATGAGAGTCTCAAGTTCGCCACGGCCAAGATGAAGGGTGTGGACATCAAAATTCGAGAGAATCCCGATTCCGGCCATCATCATGGCCAAGGCAAAAGCCAGTCGAATTGAAGGCAGGCGGTGGTCTCGAAAGGCGATGAAGATCGGCACGATGACGCAAAAGCCCTGGGTGATAAAGGCAGAAACCGAGGCGGAAGTGTGGGAGAGTCCGTCCATTTGGAGGAGGATTCCGCCAGCGGCGAAAAAACCAAGGCCGACGCCCTGCCAAATCTCCAGCCGAGTTATTTTTGATACAGTTCTGAGGCTAACGAGAAGGAGGATCACCCCGGCGCATGAAAATCGGACGACGCCCGTGAGAGAGGCGTGAAACCAACTGTTGCTGCCCGGGACAAGTCGCGATTGCAGAATGCCAATCGCTTTCACCAAGGGGAAACTGAGCGACCAAAAGACCGTGGTCGCCGCCAGCATGCGAACGGCGGCAAAGTGCAGGTTTCCTTGCTCCCTCATCGCGGCCTGCACTTAAGGCGATTTCAATGAATGTTGAAACAAAAAGATGTTGCCGAAGGCCTCAACAGCCTCGGGAGCGGACGGAATGACTCGAAAGGCGGCGACTCATCGCCGCACTCCAAATTACACGTCGCAAATATCAACGCCTTGCTTCAGCGAGGCGATCGCGTCCGTGCGGGCAGGAATGAATTCCTGAGCGACGTGGCCCTTGAAGCCGGTCTTGAGAATCGCAGCCATGATCGGTTTGTAATTCAATTCCTGTGAATCGTCGATTTCATGCCGTCCCGGAACCCCGCCGGTGTGATAATGGACAATGTAAGGATGGTATTGACGGATCGTGGCGATGACATCGCCCTCCATGATCTGCATGTGATAAATGTCGTAGAGCAGCTTGAATCGCTCGGAACCGACTGCTTTCACCAACTCCACGCCCCAAACAGTGTGATCACATTGATAATCCTTGTGGTTCACCTTGCTGTTGAGCAACTCCATGACAACGTTGATGCCGTGTTTTTCGGCGACGGGCATGAGTTTCTTCAGCCCGAGGGCGCAGTTCTTAATTCCCTGTTCATCATCGAGCCCGGCACGATTGCCGGAAAAACAGATGAGATTTTGCAGGCCGGCGTTTTTGGCCTGGGGAATTACGGCGGCGTAGCTCTCGATCAAACTGTCGTGGTGCTCGAGACGATTCCATCCTTTCTCGATGCCCATGCCCGCGCCGTTCGCCATCGCGCAGGTCAGCCCATACTTTTGGATGGTCGGCCATTCTTTCGGGCCTTGCAGCTCGACCGATTCAATTCCCATGTCTTTGGCGGCGCGGCAGAGGTCTTCGAGCGGGATTCTGTCGTAACACCAACGGCAAACAGAGTGGTTCACGTTTCCTTTGCGCGCGGAGGGACTTTCTGCCGCGTCCATGGTTTCAACGAAGCGGGACATGGTGAGCATAGCGGCACCGGTCACGGCGGTTTTCTTGAAAGCGGAACGGCGGGAAAATTTCGTACTCATAAATCAAAAAAAAGGCTCAACTCCATTAGACGACAAAGAGCGAGCGGAGTCAATCTTCGTACATGCTGGCAAAAGGACGAATACCCCTAAATTTCGTGTTGCGAGCGATCGCTGCTCAAAGGCCGCGTGTGGCGCCAGCTCAAAGCGGCGAAACGTACCTCGCCCACTTCGGCAAGGATGTTGAAATCTTTGGCTGGACAACACCATCTTGAAATTGGCGCAAATCTTCGTGGAAAAAGGGCTGCTTAAATGGCCGCGCGCGGTTCGGATCGAAATTTCATAAAGGAGACTTCTCCCATTTGACTGGCGTTTTTCAGAGCGGCGGGTAAATGAAGACCTTCAATCGTATGAAAAGAACAGCCCTTTTTGTCGCTGCTTTCTGCGGGGGTTTTTTCCTGCTGCCGAAATCGCAGTGCGCCTCTCCGGAACCGGTCAAAATGAAAGTGCGGCGGGACCTGGCTTACACCGAGTCCGCTGACCCGCGGCAGAAAGTGGATATTTCCGCACCCGAAGGAGCTCACGATTTGCCGGTCATCTTTTGGATTCATGGCGGCGGCTGGCAAACGGGCGATCGGACGGAGATTCAACTGAAGCCGCAAGCGTTCGTGGATAAAGGGTTCGTCTTCGTCTCGACGGGCTACCGCCTTTTGCCGAATGTGGAAATGGTCGAAATCTTTCGCGACATCGCCAAATCGGTTCGCTGGGTGCATGACCACGTGACTGAGTACGGGGGCGATCCCAACCGCATTCTCGTCATGGGCCACTCCGCAGGCGCGCAGCTTGCCGCCTTGATTTGCATTGATGACCGCTACTTGAAGGCAGAGGGACTCTCGCTCGGTATCATTAAAGGCTGCGTTCCCGTCGATGGCGACACTTACGACGTGCCCGCGATTATCGAGACGGCGGAAACGCGTCGCCGGATGCATCACCAGCCGCAGGCCAAGTGGGGGCACCGGGAAAAGTTCGGGAACGACCCGGCGAAGCACCTCGATTATTCCGCCGTCACGCACGTCGAAAAGGGCAAGGGCATCCCGCCATTTCTGATTCTGCACGTCGCGGACCATCCAGATACGAGCGCGCAGGCGGAGCGGCTCGAGGCGGTGCTGAAGGACGCGGGCGTCCCCGTGAAACGATTTGCGGCGAAGGAGACGAATCACAGCAAACTCAACGAGAACCTCGGGTTGCCGGATGATCCGGCAACGAAAGCCCTGTTTGAGTTTGTCGCCAGCGTACTGAAGAACTAATTGGTTTTGATGATATTTGTGCCTGCATCGCGCGATTCTACGAGATCACCGCGCCGTCGCAAAATAGAAGCTGGCGTCGTCTGCAGGGCACACATCTGAAACTCGCGAATCCGGGTGGTTGCGCGCCGAAGTCGTCGTTGAACTGAGGTGCTCAACGGGACAGGCGGGTCGCCTAATGTCACTAGGATTTGACGCCATCATGGCTGGCTCGGTTCGATGAAGGGGCGGCGCAAGGAAACAACGGGAACTGACAACTGCGGTCGGTTCAATCCCTCATGCCCTTGCCCGCCTACTCTACTTTGGTTTGCGGGGTGCGAGTGCGGTTGGGTAGTTTGGGGAGCTGCAGGGACTGCGGTAAATCGACCGCAAATTGTCAAGACAGGGCCAGAATCTGCTTTACGGCAGATTCGATTGCTTTGAGATCAGCCGGCGATACGGCGCCGGCCTGGTTAATGAAGCGCTTTTTAGCGACGGCGCGAAGTTGATCGATAACGGCGACGGATCGTCTCCCCGCACTGGGGACGGCAAGCACAACCGGAGGTGCAATCTCCGGAGAACTGCTGAGCGGAACGACAATAGGAGTGGCGCGGATCGAGTTGATTTCGTTGGCCGAGAGAACGACGCACGGCCGCTTCTTTTTGATTTCACGTCCGACGGTGGGGTCAAGATTGACCCACCAGATATCGCCCCTTTCAATCCTCATATTGGTTGAGGGCTTCCCAGTCTTTCATGTCACGATTGACATGGGCGAACTGGTTCGCCTTGCGAGCAGCCTGCTCCAGGGTGCTGGACTTGTTTTGAAGTTTTTTGGCGATGAGATCGGCAACGAATTTGGAACGCTGGCCGTCAGGAATGAGCGAGCGCAGCCGTTGAACCAAGGGCGGTGGCAATTCAAACGTAACTTTCATCAATGGAATACACCATACACCATATAGGAGGCGAATCAACGCACGGGCGGGGTTCTTTCGCTCTCGGAGCACCGCAAGCGAGAGCTCCGAGAGCGAAAAAAAATGAGTGGAGGCCGGTGACCCCGGGTAGCGGTGCGGCGCTTCGCTGCTTCCGCGCCTCACGCGTGGCGATTATCGTGTCGTCTCTCCGGGACTTTGGTTTGTGCGGCGAGGGAACGGCTACG
>DASYTB010000285.1:0-4540 GCA_036002705.1 Verrucomicrobiia bacterium | reverse complement strand
TCCGCAAGCTCGTCAGCTCGCTCGGGAGGGTAAGATTCGCGAGACGATTGGATCGGAGGGAAAGCAACGCGAGGTTTTCGGCGGCGTCCAACCCGGCCAGGCTTCTGATATCGCGGCTGCTGGCATCCAGAGCGAGCAGGTTTAGCATGTCCTCCCGGGTCAAAGGCTGAGCCGGTTTTGCTAACGCTTCGCGGATCGCGGCGTTCAGGCCTGGATCGGGAATTGAAACCTCCTGCGCCCCAACCGAGGCTACAAAACCACCCAGGGCCAGCACCCGGAGAACTCTGAAAATGGTTTTCATTATAAGTCTCTATTCATTGACGCTTGAAAGGCATGATCTGTTCCCAAAGGGAGTGGCACCAAAGCGCTATTGCCTTCTGTTTTGCCCGGTTGAGATTCGAGGATCTGCCGAAGGTGGACAATGCCACGTGAAATGCGCGATTTTACCGTGCCGACTGGCACGCGAAGAATTTCGGAGATTTCCGGGTACGAAAAATCCTCTAAATAAAACAGGGCCACGGCAGCGTGATAAACTTCATCCAATCGAGCGAGGGCCTGGAGGACGTGAACATAATCGGCGGTATTGACAGGTTCAAAAGTAAGGAATGGGGATTCTTCGTCGGCAATCTCCTCGAGATCGCACTGAGGAAAACGCTGTTGCTTGCGGTATTTCTCCAAAAAACCACGGTGCAGAGTTGTGAAGAGCCAGTTCCTGGCTTTTGAGCGGTCGCGCAGCTGATGGCCCTTCATTGCCCAAATGTAGAACGCCTGTTGCGTCAAATCCTGCGCATCCGCTTCGGAGCGAGTCACACTGAAAGCAAATCGATAGAGCGATTTGTAGTGCTCGGACACGATCTGTTCGAAATCATCAGGCTCCATGGCGCGGACAGCGATTCAACCTCCGAAAGGTCTCGTATCCTTCCACTCGCGTCCCGACTACCGCAATGGGACGAAGGAGCCAGACAAATCCGCTTGGAACCTTGGCTCGAAATTCCGCGTAGCTGATATGCGGAGATTGTGAAAAGCCGCGACTATTTTTCGGAGATCGGATGCAGAATGTCGGACCAAAAGGTCCTTCACGCGCTTTCGCCACTTGTGAAAGTTCTCGGCGGTTGGTTGAGCCCTCCGCCTCGTCCCGCATGTCGCGCGCCGCGCGAAAGCTCTTTTCGAGGCCGGGGCCGAGTGATGCCCACGCTTCGCTTTGGATATTCAGTTTTTCAAAGTGCAAGCAGAGGCAAGTCTTGCTCGCCTGCTCCGGCCAAGATAACTTCTCGGCGTGACTGCCTCGTCGATCATCGAAGACATCAAGAAACTGCGGGGTTTAATCAATAGGGAAAGTTGACCTCTCCGCCATTACGAATCCTCCAGGTCAACTCCGGTTTTGCTGGCGGCGGAATAGACAACCAGACCTTTGAGCTGGCGGCGGGATTGCACGAGCTTGGGCAGAAGGTCATCCTTGGCATTCCTGCCGGTCAAATCCTGCAAGGTCTCGCTGAAAAAGCTGGCCTGCGCACGGTTTTCTTTCGTGAAATCAGCCCGTTGCACAACGTGACGATTCGCGCCTGGAGGCGTTTGATTCGCGTGGAGCGGATCGACATTATTCACGCACACAAGGGCAACGATTATTGGCCGGCGATACTCGCCGCTCGCCTGGCCTTCCGCGGAACGAAGGTTGTCATCACACGTCACATCATGGGGCGGCCTTCCATGGCGACGCGTCTGTTGATTCTCTCGCAAGCACATATGGTTGCCGTGTCGAAAGCGGTTGAAGAGGGTTTGCGCGAGGATTTGGTCGGGAGCGCCGGGCGCATCCACCGGATTTATGGCGGAGTCGATACGCGCACTTTCACTCCGGCACGCACGGAAACTGCCGAGGCCATCCGCAAACAATACAATTGGCCGACGGATGCCGTGGTTTTTGGAGTGGTCGGGCGCTACAGCCTTCCGGAAGGGAAGGGGCAAAAAGAATTCTTAAATGCCGCGGCGCGGATAAAGGATGAGTTCCCCCAGGCGCGGTTTGCCATGATTGGAAAGGGGCGAATGGAACCGCTCTTGCGGGAACAAATCGCCTTGCTCGAATTATCAAAGGTGGCGGTGATCATTCCGTTCATGCTCGAGATGGCGCCGATGATGCAGGCGCTCGATGTGCTGGTGCATCCCACAACGGAGCGCGAAGCCCTTGGCGTCGTCTTTTGGGAAGCAATGGCATGCGGCAAACCTGTCATTGGATCGAAGCTGGACGGCATTCCCGAGGCCTTTCTCGAAGGCGTTCACGGATTTCTCGTGCCGCCTCGTGATGTGGCCGGCCTGGCGGAGGCGATGCGTGCGATCCTCCGGTCACCCGAGACGCGGCATCAATTTGGCGGGGCAGGACGGGAGTACGTCGCCAGGGATTTTTCGCGCGAAGCCTACGCCACTCGAATGCTCCAGCTCTATCGCAATATCCTGAAAATGTAGCGGCGTCTCGTAAGAGCGCCGCTGTGCCACGAAAGTCAGCTTGCAGTTCGAACTCAGTTTTTCCCAAGCAGCTCGTTGACCAAATCCGGCGCGTCATAAACTTTCCTCAGCGCCTCGGTTATCGAGTGCGAGTGAACGGAGAGGGCGCGCGCCTTGGCATCGGTGTAAACGAAATCGAGCACGAGCGAGTAGATGTTTCCGTCGAAAATAATCCCAACAAACTCGCCATTCCTGTTAATCGTCGGACTTCCTGAATTGCCCCCGATGATATCGGCGGTGGTCACGAAATTGAAAGGGGTGCCCAGGTCGATGCGCTCCTTGCGCTCCTGCCAGCGGGGCGGGAGGTCGAACGGCGGCTGATTCTTATGTTGCGCGGAACGTTCGTAGAGCCCCGCGATGGTTGTTTCGTAGGGAATCTGTTTGCCATCTTCCTCGTAACCCTTGGCCTGGCCGAACGCCAAACGAAGCGTGAAAGTGGCGTCCGGATATGTGCTCGCGCCTTGCACCGCGAACTTGGCGGCGGCGATTTCTCCGTAGGCCTGCCGTTTTAATTCGTCCTGGGCCTCAAGAATCTTCCGCACAGCGCGGGCTGGCGCATCTATTAGCAGCACCAGTTGAATCATCGGATCGCTCGAACTCTCGAACGCGGCTTTGTCCTCCTTGTAGAGCCGCTTGCGTTCGGCGACGTCCTTGACCTTTGTTCCGAAGACCAGTTCCGCCGCCCGGTCGCGCGGTGACTTGCCGGCGAGAATTTTCTGCATGAGCGGGTTTTCGAATCCAAGCTTCTCGGTCATGTAGGTCAAGGAATCCGCGAGTTTGACTTGTTCAAAGTCACCGTAAAGCGGCTCTTCGGAGAAGAGCTGAAACTCCAAAGATTCGCGCGCTGATTCGCGAAATTCGCGGAGGCGCTCGCCGTTCGGTTTTCCGCGTTCTTCCGCCGCCCGCACGAGCGTCCGGGCGATGCCGAAAAAATGGGTGTTAAAGCCGGCGGCGCCTTCGAGCATGTTGTATTGGAGCGCGTTTTGCCGAATGATCTTTTGCGCGCTGGCGATTTTAGCGAAAGCCGCCAGAGCGTTATCGTATTGGCCGGAATCTTTGAAAGCCGATTTCAGCCGTTGCTCTTCCGAGCGCTTCTTGTTCATCAGTTCCGGATCGAGCAACCCGGCCAGACCGCCTTCGCGCGCTTTGCGACTGTTCTGCACGCCGAAAAGGGTGTCTTTGGCGCGCCGGGCGTTCTCTTCGCTGCGCGCGCTAAAGACTGTGAGCAATACCTCCATACGATGGAGTCGTTCGAGCGTGAACGGGAATTGCACGTCGCGTTTGTATTCGAGCTCATCCATCGTGAGCGAGCGGCTTGTTCCGCCCGGATGCCCGGAGACGAAAACCAACTCGTTCTCGGACGGACCCTGCTCATTCCATTTTAGATAATGCTCGATCTTGGCCGGTTGGCCGTTCTCGTAGGCGCGGAAGAAACAGATGTCCAAATCGAAACGTGGATATTCGAAATTGTCCGGGTCGCCGCCGTAAAACGCGATCTGCTGCTCGGGGGCAAAAACAAGGCGCACGTCCGTGTATTTTTTGTAGCGATAGAGATGATACTTGCCACCTTCAAAGAGGGTGACGACGTCGCTGCGAAGACTGGTTTTATCCATCGATTCCTTCTCGATTTCCGCCATAATCGCCCGTCGAGCGGCAAAGGCCTGGTCCGCGCTCATCCCTGGCTTGATGGCGCCTTTTACTCGATCGGTCACATCTTCGATGCTCATCAGCACGTTCAGCTCGAGATCGTGACAGCGCAACTCCTCCTCACGCGTGCGCGCGTGGAAACCGTCGCGCAAATAGTTCTTCTCTGCGCTACCGAGCTTTTCGAGGCAATCCGCGCCCACGTGATGATTGGAAAGAACGAGTCCGTCAGGCGAAACAAAAGAGCCGGAGCCGCCGCTATTAAAACGAACGGACGATTTCTGGATGTGCTCCAGCCATTGCGGCGACGGGTCGAAATCATATTTCTCTTTGAGTAATTTTCGTGGCGGAGCGTTAAACAGCCACATCCCTTCGTCCGAATAGATTTGATTAGTTGCCG
>DASYTB010000284.1:0-6990 GCA_036002705.1 Verrucomicrobiia bacterium | reverse complement strand
GGACGCCCGGCGAAGCATCGACGCAGGTCTTCGCGCAGCAGCGGATCTTCGATGCCGCTCGACCAGTCCGTGGTGAGCGGTTGATCGAGATTGCCCGTGAGCAACTGATAGAGCACCACGCCAAGGGAATAGATATCCGAGCGAATCGAGGCCGGTTTGCCCGCCATCAATTCGGGCGCCATGTAAATCTGCGTGCCAGACTGCGAACTGTCCGAAATGATGGTTTGAGTAAAGCCGAACCGGGTGATCTCGCCGAAGTACTCTTCCGCAAAAATTTGTCCGATGCCGAAATCACTCAGTTTGCAGCGCAGCGTCCGGTCTTTCGCCGCGCACTTTCCGTCCTCACTGCGATTGCCGCGACGTGTTTCGGAACCACTGATCAACAGATTCCCCGGCTTTACATCCCGGTGGATAATGCCGCATTCATGCGCGGCCTGAAGTGCATCGGCGGCTTGCGTGATGATCTCAAGTTTGTCGGCCAGCGAAACCTTCTCGGCGCCACCCTGGCTGCCACACCACGTGCGGAGGTCCCTGCCCGGCACAAAATCCATCTCCACATAAAACGGAGGCGATTCGAGACACATCTCGTGAATGATCACGATGTTCGGGTGATCGCCGACGCGCTCCTTGAGCATGCGGAAAAATGTGACCTCGCGTTTCAGCGAGCGCACCCGGTCCGCGCGAAAACAGAATTTGAAAACATGCTCCTGTTTCAGGACGGCGTGTCGGCCCAGCCACACTTCTCCAAAGGCGCCTTCCCCGATCTTCTCCGCCAGAACCCATTTGCTGTTTGGAACGGTTTGTCCCGCCGCCGGCCTCCATCCGAGCACGATCTCTCCGTCCACGGCCATCCGGTGCGCCTTGTCAGAATTGGCCGGAGGAATGGCCGGTTCCTTCGCGCGGGTGGACCGCACCTCGCAAACCTCGATCGGCTCGTCAATTCCCTTGAAAACGTACGGCCCGTGATTCAGCCACTGTAGGTCTCCGTGCCCCTCTCCAGGCCCGCGGAGCATCTGGCGGGCCGTATCGAACGCGAGTCGGCTCAGTAAGATCTGGCCGCCATGGGCCAGCGACATGATTCGCGCGGCGGCATCAACCTGCATTCCGAAAAGCTTCGAGGTTGCTTCATGAACCAGCACTTCCCCCAGGTGAATGCCGATGCGATCGAAGATCTTCTTTCCATTCGCCACGAAAACCATCTCGATTTCGCGCTGGAGCTTGACCGAGAATCGCACCGCGTCGCTCGGACGCTCGAATATGAGCAAAAACGAATCGCCAGCCGTTTCAATTTCGCGCGCGTCCTGAAATTCGGCGAGAATCCGGCGCACCAGATCGTGGTGCATCTGGATCAGCCGCACCGCTTCCGCATCCCCGAACTGCTGCTTGAACTGCGTGGAACCAACAATGTCCGTGAATAAGATCGTGAGAAGCCCGGCGCGATTTTTCGGTCGAACTTCCGCGTCTGATGCGGCGGACGGTGGAGTAAAAAGCGGCATCAACAACCATGATGATAGTGAGGATTGAGGGTCGCTGAAACCATAAAATCCGATCGCTGCGGTCGGGCGATTTGGCCTCGCTCCTCCGCAAAGCAGCGGCGTCCGCCTATCAGGGCAGGATTCACTTTGTCGAGGCCGCTCAACGACATCTGACGGAACAACCTTCGGGACGAATTGGAATGGGAATCGAACTCCCCTGATCGGCGACCGGGCGCATCCAAACGGCCAGCCGCCGACAAACGGAATGCGCCCTCAGCGAAAGCCTTTGCCGCATTGGATTCGGCGTCGTTTTCTCCATGTTTTCATTGGATAAGAATCCAAACTGGAAGGTCAAACCCAACCGATTCTGCAGCTCTGGAAGCAGGCGTACATCGGTCTCATTGAGACGTGCAAAGCGGACAACAAAGGATCGGAGGTTTCGCCGCATTGAAATCTGAAGGAAAGGCACTCGACAGAACAACGGACGGCGCACAATCTTCTCGCATGAAAGCTCCGCAGCAGTTTCCCGGTGTTCTTCTCACCGCCTGCTTTTACGTGATTAAACTGCATGGCGTCGAATCGGTTCAGGATCCGCCTCTGCGCAACCTCGAAGATTTTCGCCAATGGATGACTGAGCTCTCGAATTGGGGGCGGTGGGGTAAAGAAGATCAACTCGGCGCCCTTAATCTCATCACGCCGGAGAAGCGGAAAGAGGCTCTCGCGATCTTTTGACGTGAAGATTCCCCGCCGCAGCTTTCTGAAGACGTCTCTGCTGGCCGCGCCTGTCCTGGCGCAATGGAATTCAGAGCGATTCGTAGTGGGCGCCGGATCATCGCTGCCTCCGTGGGTCGATAAACCGATGCGCTGGGCGCAGCTCACGCTGGTCGAAGACGATCCGGGCAAGTTCGATCCGCAATTCTGGTTTGATTACTTCAAGCGCACGCGATCTGACGCGGTTTGCCTTAGTGCAGGTGGATGCGTGGCGTATTACCCGACGAATATTCCATTCCACCATCGCAGCCAGTGGCTGGGCAATTTGGATCCGTTTGGCGAACTGGTGGCCGGTTGCCGCAAGCTCGGCATGGTGGTGATCGCGCGGACCGATCCTCACGCGACCTACGACGATGTCGCAGCCGCTCATCCGGACTGGATCGCGGTGGATGCGAACGGCCAGCGACGGCGGCATTGGGCCAGTCCCGAGATGTGGGTCACGTGTGGCTTGGGGCCGTACAACTTCGAATTCATGACGGAAGTGAAGAAGGAAATTGCTTCTCGCTACGACATTGATGGGATTTTCATTAATCGCTGGGACGGCTCGGGCCGCTGCTATTGCGAGCATTGTCGCGAGAATTTCCGCCGTGCAAGCGGGTTCGAGATTCCGCGTGCGATCGATCCCAAATCGAAGGAGGGCCGCGCATTCATCCTTTGGGAGCAGGGGCGATTGTTTGAGCTCTGGCAGCTTTGGGATCGCGAAGTGCGCAAGATCAGGCCTGACGCGCGCGTCCTTCCAAACACCGGCGGGGGCGCGCTCAGTTCGCTCGATATGGATCGTATCGGCAAACTCGCTCCCACGTTGATCGCAGATCGCCAGGCGCGGCGTGGCCTGACTCCGCCCTGGGCCAACGGCAAGAACGGAAAGGAGTTTCGCGCGGTGATGGGTGACAAGCCGATCGTGGGAATATTCAGCGTCGGAGTCGAGGAGCCGTACCGTTGGAAAGATTCTGTCCAACATCCAGCGGAAATACGGCTTTGGGTCGCGGACGGGGTGGCGAACGGGTTGCGACCGTGGTTCACGAAATTCGGCGGCGTCTTGCGCGACGAGCGCTGGCTGCCGGTTGTCCAGGAGTTGTATCAGCGCTACGCCGCCTGGGAAAAATACTTGCGCAACGAGTATTCGCTCGCGCAGACCGGCCTGGTTTACTCGCAGCAGAGCGCATGGTTTTACGGTGCCGGTGACGCCCGGCGCAAAATCGAAGATCCGTCTCTCGGATGGTATCAGGCGTTAATCGAAGCACGGATTCCGTTCGAGATGGTTCACGATCGGAGGCTGGGAGCGGAAGACCTTGCCCGCCTCCAGACCTTGATTCTGCCGAACATCGCTGCGCTTTCAGAGGAGCAATGCCAGCAGATTGCGAACTTCGTTGCAAACGGTGGCGCGGTGATCGCCACTTACGAGACTTCACTCTATGACGAGTGGGGGCAGAAACGAAATGACTTCGGCCTGGCCGACTTGTTTGGTGTTTCGTACGTGGAACATACGCCGGGACCGATGCAGAATTCGTACCTTCGCCTGCACCATGAAACCAAACATCCACTTCTCCGCGGATTGGAAGATGCGCCGAGAATCATTAACGGAACCTGGCGATTGGAGGTGCGGGAAAAGACACCGTTCGACTCCAGGCCGGTGACGCTTATTCCGTCCTATCCCGATTTGCCAATGGAGAAGGTCTATCCACGAGGGCCAGAAGGCAGTAAAGCCGAAGTGTATCTGCGCGAGCACGGGCGTGGCAGAGTCATTTTCTTTCCGTGGGATATCGACCGCGTTTTTTGGGAAGTGCTTTCGCCCGATCATCTGGTGCTCCTGCGGAATTCGATCGAATGGGTGAGAGCCGAACGGTCCGTGGCGACCGTAAAAGGGAGCGGGATACTGGACGTGACACTTTGGCGGCAGAAGAACTCTATCGCGCTGCACCTGGTCAACCTGACAAATCCGATGATGATGAAAGGTCCGATCCGCGAATTAATTCCCATTGGCAGGCAAGATGTGCGGGTTCAATTGCCTGCCGGAACGGTGGCGCGAAAAGTTCATCTGCTTGCGGCCGGGAAAGGGGCGTCCTTCAAGACATCGGGCCATTCGATAGAACTGACTGTTCCAGAGGTCCTCGCTCACGAGGTCGTGGCTATCGACCTCGGGAAAGCCTGAGAGTTAAGGCTTGGCCGCGGTGGTTTTTCCGGCCGGATTAGCCGCTCCCGGAGGTGCTGCTCTGCCTCATTTGTAAAGTCCGGCGGTTTAAAACACTCGAAAGCATCGCTTAAAATGTTAGCCGCCGGTCCGCGCCGCCGCCGCGCCCTGATCGTGGTTGCGGTCTTCGTGCCCGTGGGCCTGCATATGTTTCTCCTCTTCTGCTCTTTGCGCGGTTTGAGGCAGGAACGGTTTTCCGCCGAGTTCGATCACGGCTTTTTCCAATTGGGCAGGGAAACCATTTCCTACATAACGCGCAATGCGCTCATTTTTCTTAAAGTCCCGCCGTAGCGCTTCGACCGATTTTTTTATTTCGTCCGGATTGTTCCCGCGCAGTTTTCGAGCGCCCGCCAGAAGCTCAATGAAGAATTCTTGCTGGTTTTCAAGCACCGAGCGGTCACCCTTCGGGCCGTGTCCGGGGCAGATGATCTGGGGGTTGAGCTGTTTGGCGGCTTCAAGCGTCTTCACCCACTCGGTGATGCTGCCATCGCCTACGTAATTGTAGGGGCCATTCACGCACGCATCACCCGTGAAGAGAATCCGCTCCTTTGGAAGCCAGGCAAATCCGTCGCCGTGCGTATGGGCGACGCCAAAGTGGCGCAACTCGGCGCGATGTTTTCCATCGTCGAAAAACATCTCGTGAGGGAAAAGCACGGTGGGATATTTCAGTTTCGAATTTCGAACGTCCTCGCGGGTCTTGGCGGAATCGTTCCAGCGGCCCGGTTCATACTTGTTTAATTCCTCGACGACCCCGGTATGCGCGACCGCAGTCGCGCCTTGATCAGCCCAGATTTGGTTGCCGTAGGCGTGGTCGCCATGATGGTGGGTATCGAAGGCAAAGCGGACGGGCTTGTCTGAGATTTTTTTTATTTTGGGGAGAATCTCCTGGGCTCCGGAAGGAAAGTTCGCGTCGATGACGAGGACATAATCGTCAAAAACGATCCAGCCATTGTTGCAATGCCCTTTTCCCGCGATATCACCCTCGTGGAAATAAACGCCGGCCGCGAGTTCCTCCGCTTTGTTTACCTCAGCGCGAGAAATCGACGCCAAAGCAAAAGAAAAAAGTACAACGGACAGGATAAGCTTGGTCATGCCGGATCGTTAAGAAAAAATGGCACGGGGGTCAAGCGCGGCCCCGCTTAATCGTGTAAACCTGCACGTGCAATTTGCTCAAAACAACTCCAACTGCGGCGATGCGGGACGCGGCCTGGCCGTTTCGACGCGCTCCACGCATGCGGCGCTCTCATTCGCTGGCGTGTTGACGAGCTTGCTCACAGGGAAGCACTCCATCTCGGCGGCGGCGTAGGGCTTGAGCAGCGCGCTCAGGCCGGCTGGGCCGATGCTCGGGTCGAGCCACTTGGCGAAATCCTCCCCGCGCAAGATCAACGGCATCCGGTCGTGGATCGTCGCGCACAGCTCGTTCGGTTCAACCGTGATGATGCAGAAGCTCTCGACCAGCCGTTCACCATCGCGCCAGCGTTCCCACAAGCCGCCAAACGCGAACCCACGCCCTTCGCGCATCCGAATGTAAATCGGCTGCTTGCCACCGGACGTTTTCTGCCACTCGTAAAAACCATCCGCCAGCACGAGGCAGCGACGTTTCCGATAGGCGTCCCGAAACAAGGACTTTGTTGCGATGCTCTCAGAGCGCGCGTTGATAAGGCTGTTGCCGATCTTCTTGTCATCGGCCCGGGACGGGATCAAGCCCCAACGCGCCTGGCGCAATTCGTGGGCCCCATCCTCGCGCCGCGCCACGGTCCAGGCATTCTGCGTGGGAGCGATGTTATAGCGCGGCGTGAAGGCGAGTTGTTCCGAGGCAGAGACGCCCATGCGGACGAGCAGGGCTTTGTCGCGGCGGGTATCGGTGTAGCGGCCACACATTCGAGCTGGAGTGTGTAGCCTTTTCTGCCGAGGGAATGAAGCCGAAAATCAGGCTTGAATTTCGCTCTTCCCGATGGCGCGATTTTCCTAAATGCGGTTCATGCGCTCGTAAGCCCTGTTGCCATCGAGAGAGATCATTGCGGATCGCCCAAAGACATAGCCGGGGGACCTAAAAGCTTTTCCGCTAAAAATAATCTCGTCGGTGTTGCGGCCTCCGGGCACTTTGGGTGTCAAACCGGATTCATGGACAGACGACACCTGGCTGAGGACTTCGTCCTCCCGACGTTGCTCTTTGCGGCCCTGGGTGGAATGACCTGGGCGGTGCGCGGAAGCTCCGGCTGGAGCGGCGGCTGGATGCCTATTCGCAGGCGTGACCTGGGGGACGGCATGGTGGTTCGTCGCCCGCGAGCCGAGCGCGATGCAGTCACGTCCCTACTCTTCGGGTTGGATCATTCTTGCGCTTACGGTAGGGATTGGCCTTTCCGGCAATCGCGGTTGGATGCAGTGGCCAGCTTTTTTTGAAGGACGTCTTCAAACCAATTACAGCAAGGGAGAGTTCCTTCCCATTTCCCCCGCTTACGGGTTCCTTTGGTTGTTCATCGCGGGCGTGCCGTGGGCCGGAATTGGGGCGTGCCTTCTGGCCTGGTGCGCCGCAACGCCACGGTTGTCTCT
>DASYTB010000283.1:0-3873 GCA_036002705.1 Verrucomicrobiia bacterium | reverse complement strand
ATTTATCTTTCAATTAGTCACTCGATGTTGGCCGGATTTATTATCGGATGGGGCAAGCCGGTCCCTGTGGACCCAAGCAATCTGCGGCATCCGCGACGGGATGATACGCTGATCGCGCTGGCTGGACCAGGAATGAATTTCATTCTGGCCTTTTTGCTGATGGGCCTGGCGCGGGCGGGTCTGGCGCTGTCGCACAGTCAGGGAGTTCTGCAAACCGCCGGCGGACTGATGATTAATGCAGGTCTGCTGCTCGTCACGGTTAATCTGGTGCTCGCCTTTTTCAATTTGATCCCGATTCCACCGCTGGATGGCTCGCACGTGCTCAAGAATGCAATCGGGATGAGCTATGAAACGTATTGGCGTCTCACGCAATATGGCTTTATCGCGATTATCCTTGTTCTTCAGGTCCCCGGAGTGCGAAATGCGCTCAATACGGTGACCCGAGGAACGACCGCATTCCTGGGCCGAATTTACGGAATCGGCTGAAGATTCTTTCGAGATGCGCTCGCGTGAGTTGACCGCGGACTCTCTCCTGCTAACTTAGCGCCTTTCAATGAAAACCTTTTCGGAATTGGGCTTTCCCGGGCGACTGATCGCGGTGGAAGGCCTCGATGGCTCCGGAAAATCCACGCAGATTCACCTGCTCAAGCGCTGGATGGAACTGGAGGGCGTGAAGGTCTTTTTCAGCGAGTGGAATTCCTCCGCCCTGGTGAAAAGCGCCACGAGCAAGGGCAAAAAGCGGGAACTGCTCACGCCCACCACGTTCAGCCTGATTCACGCGACGGATTTCGCGGACCGCTACGAGCGGCAATTGGTTCCCTTGCTCCGCGCGGGATATATCGTCCTTTGTGATCGTTACTTTTTCACGGCTTTCGCGCGCGATGTCGTGCGCGGCTGCCCGCCCAAATGGGTGCGCGGCATTTATAATTTCGCCGCACGGCCCGACATGACCTTTTTTTTCAAGGCCAAGCTGGAGGTTTCGCTGCAACGCATTTTGGATGGGCGTCCGCAGCTCAAATATTTCGAGGCCGGCATGGACTTGCACCTTTCGTCGGACCCTTACGAAAGTTTCCGAATCTTTCAGGGCCGCATTATCGAACAGTACTTGGCGATGAGCACCGAGTTCAATTTCGTGGTCATTGACGCGAACGAACGAGTGGAAGTTCAGCAGCAAGTCGTCCGGCAACTTGTGCAGAACCGGATTGATCTCTCCCAATACATGCACCAGCCCTCGGGCGCCGAAGCACGATGAAGAAAGTTCTAAAGCCTCGCAAAATCCGGAGCCAAATCGTCGTTCCCACGACCTCTCCCAAAAAATGGTACGGGCATGGAATCCCCGGTGTGCAACTGGATCGGCTGAGCGGGAAGTTATTCGTGGTCGAAGGCGCGGACGGCTCCGGACGCTCCACCCAAATCGTGCGTTTGGTTGAGTGGCTCGAGCGAAGCGGTCACGCGACGGTGCAAGTCGGCCTCAAACGCTCGACCCTCGTGAGCGAAGAGCTTGAACAAGCGCAACAAGGCAATATCCTGAGCCGGATTACCCTAAGCCTTTTTTACGCCACGGATTTTGCCGACCAGCTTGAAAACGTGATTCTGCCCGCGCTGAAGGCGGGCTTTATCGTCCTGGCCGACCGCTATATCTACACGCTGATGGCGCGCGATATGGTCCGTGGCATGGACGAGGAGTGGTTGAAAAATATTTACGGCATCGCCCTCGTTCCGGATGCGGTTTTTTATTTGCAAGCGTCGCCCGAAAACCTTGTGCAGCGGACCTTCCGCAAGACCCATGCCCTCGACTATTGGGAAAGCGGGATGGACCTTGGCCTGAGCCGGGACATGTTCGACAGTTTTCTCAAATACCAATCGCTGATGGCCGCTCAGTTCCAGCGATTGCAGTCTTCCTACGGTTTCCGGATCGTGGACGGGAATCAATCCGTTGAAGGGACTTATTCCGAATTACAACGCGATATTGAAGAGGTAATGAAGGGGGACTAAAGGCCCGAACTAACCCGGTAAAATCGGCGACTGGTTTGTTTTGGATTCTTGTCCGTCTTTGGCGGGCCGTCATCAACAAAGGTATCCCGTTGGCCCGAGCCGGGATGGACCCCTTGAACGCTCTTCCAGGTTTTCAGATCGTCCGAATAGTCAATTTTCACAGGCAGGTTTTGCAAACTATCGAAGGCAATGGAGAAACTGCCGTCGTCCAAAAGATGGCCCGCTGGATTAAACGCGAACTGCCCTCCAGGAGGCAGAACCGTCAGGCGGCGCGCCGAGGAATAGGTCGTGATACCCTGCGCGTCGGTTGCGGCCACTGTCAGATCGAAAGCGCCCGCATTCGTAAAAGTCTGCGTACATTTGAATGGAGGCGAGGATGTCTCCCCGAGCAAAGCTCCATTCGCCAAAAACTTGACGTTCGCGATATCGCGAAGCAAAGAGTCATTGGCCTGCATCTCTAACGTAAATGGCGCGAGAACGGGTCGATCCGGGACGGCGCTGGTAATTCCGACATCCGCCGAAACAATCTCCAAAAGAATCTGGTCGCCTCGGGTGCGCGGATCGACGACAACGGCGTAGCGCCGTCCGACCATGGGCGTGAACGTGCAGCTTTGCAATCCCCCAGCGATGAATTCAAGCGTTGGGAGAGATTCTCCGCTATAGACGGCGACTTCCGCGTCACCGTCACTATGTTGTGCGGTCACTGTTGCGGGAGCATCGCTCGCCGCCGTCCAAACCCACCATAAGCTCGCCCCCGCCATATTCGTGGACAGCCGCTGCTCGTAAAACTCCAGCGTGCCTCCCGCACTCGAACCGGCCACGCGGACCGAGGGGCCCTGGACCGGAATGCGATCTTCGAAATCATCGTTCACCGGCCGAGAAGTTGGCTTCACCATAATCTCGGTTGGATCGGAGCGATACACCTCGCGCAAGGAATCTTCAGCAAAGGCGCGCAATGTGTGCAGTCCGGCCGAAGCGCCCGTCCAGACGAACTCAAAGGGCGGAGCTGTTATTTGGCCGATCTGCTGGTCATCGGCAAAAAAAGTCATTTTGGCCGGAACTTTGCCGTCGGGCAGATCAGCGACCGTTTGAATTCTCATGCCCTCCCCCTCGAGAAGTTTGTCTGTGCTTTCGGGGTGTGTAATCCGCACGGGCGGTCCGCCCGGCACAACCCAGGTTTCAAAGACGACATTGAGATCGGAGCCCCGCCCCTTGAGCAAAGATGCGTTTTTCCAGGCGCCCCCGGGTTCTTCGTCGCGATACCACAGCTTGCCTCCCGAATAGGGATCGTCACCACAGCGCAAGGTATAATTGGGAGCGCTCGTGAAAGGCTCGTCCGTGCTGTATTCAATGGCATATTGCTGGCCAGCAATCAAATAAACTCCCTGGTCATAAAAGGAAGCCGGCTGCGGTGTTGCACTCGACTCGGACAACACAGCGGTCCCAAAAGCATTTGTGCCCGGCGTGCCGTCACTTGCGGTATCCAGTATCCGAAGGCGGAACGGAGCCCCCTTCCAGGACATTGTTGTCATCACTCGATCAAGCCGCCCGCCGGTCTGTGGAACGAAAGTTTGCGCAACGCGAATTCGGCTCCGGGATTCACGCAGGGAAATGCTAAGATCCGAATTCGTCTGCCGTTGATCGAGAACCGGCCCCGGAACCGCGACCAGGCGGATTCCTGCGTTCGCTTTCATCGAGAGATCGGTCAGCGAATAGCGAATAGGCACCCAATCACCATTCTCATACCGATCCCAGAATTCATTGAAGCTAAAACCGACGGTCGGCGGGGAATAAAGCAGCAACCCGGCCTGCTCGTTTGTTTTGAAGCCTCGGAATTCAATCGTAAACGTAACGGTGTCGCGGGGCAGTTGGACGTTG
>DASYTB010000282.1:0-3894 GCA_036002705.1 Verrucomicrobiia bacterium | reverse complement strand
GATTTCAAAACGTTTCAAAGGTGGTTCTCCAGAATCGGCCGAACGTAAAAATTCTGATGCTTGATACGCAGGTCTATTCGAACACCGGCGGGCAAAACTCCGATTCATCGACGATGCTCGGCGGCTACGACATGAACCAGTTCGGCGTCGCCTCCCAGGGTAAGCTGGTCGAAAAGAAAAGCGTCGCTGAAGCCTTCACCGCCGGCCACGGTTCTCCTTATGTCGCGCAGGTTTCGATGGCCAACGCCGCGAAGCTTTACAAGTCGATGCTCGACGGCCTCGAATATCGCGGCACGGCCTTTTTCCAGTGCTATACCACCTGCCAGCCAGAGCACGGCGTGGCAGACAATATGTCCGCCGATCAGGCCAAAATGATCCGCGACGCCCGCGGCATGCCCGAGTTCGTCTTCAATCCGCGCAAAGGCGAGACCATCACCGAAGCTTTCGACCTCAAAGGTAATCCGTCTCTGGATCGGGATTGGTGGCAGACCAAATTCTCGAATAACGAAGACTACACCTTTACCGTCGCGCATTGGGCGCTCACCGAAGGCCGCTTCCGCAAGCATCTCAAAGCCATTACTGAAGATGAGGCGCGCGAACTCATCCTGCTGGATGACATGCTGGTCCTCGTCACGCAGGACGATGTCATTTATCGCCGCGTCTTCGACAAGAATCACCGCTCTTACGTCCCCAATTTCGGCGTTTACATCAAAACCGAGATGAAGGGGAAGATGAAGTATTTCGCCGTTTCGCGGCAGATGGTCCTCTTCGCAGTGGAACGCCGCAAATCCTGGCGCATGCTCCAAAGCCGCGCCGGGATCGTGAACAAGGACTATCTTACGCAGAAAGCGATCCTCAAAGACCTCGACGCGGGCAAACTCGCGCTCACGGACCTACAGGCGCGCACGCGCGAGATTTACAAAACCGCTCTCGCCGGGATTAGCGCTCCGCCGCCTGCAACCGCTGCGGCTGCCCCGAAGTAGATTGGCGTTTGTCCCCTTTGTCTTAAACTCACTGCGGTTTTAGGAGATGACGTAACGAGTCTCTGACTTGTTAAGAACTCAGGAGATTGAGACTCCTTGCGTCATTTCCTTACGAACGTGGGTTACGAACTAATCTCACGCGCGAATTTCTAAATGTCTTTTTGCAAGCCCGTGAGCGGCTTGGTGGAAGTTGCTGAGCATCCTTCCATGCTCGTCGTACTCGCGCAGATGTTCTACCCTCCGGCACGCATCATCGATGTAACGGATCCCCGCCTCTTCCTTTGCCCTTTTGTTTTCCGGCCGGGGCTGGTTCAATGGCGCGCCTTATGACGAAACCGCTCGCGCTCGTCTTTTATGAGCGACTCATGCCCGGAACCCAATTGGTTAACCGGCTGCAGGATCTTGGCTATCGGGTACACACGATCGAGGACGCCGCGCTGCTCATCGAAACAGCCCGGCGGGAAAAGCCGATGATCGCGCTCATGGATTTGAATACCTCTCGAACGAACATTTGCGGCATCATTAAGGACCTCAAGAACGGTGATGAAACGAGTCACATCCCTGTCATCGGTTTCGCGGCCCAAAAAGACCAGAAGCTCCATGCTGAAGCGACCCGGTGCGGCGCGACTCTGGTCGCATTTGATGATGCTCTCCTGCCCCAGTTGCCACACCTGCTAGAGCATGCGTTGCAAGTGGAGTAGTGTTCCGGCTTTCAAAAATCTTTATGGCACTTCCGACGGTTAAACTCAATCGAGGCATCCACGTGATGCACCTTTTTTACAAAATCGACCGCGTCCGCTGGTCCGCGCTGGTCGAAGGTGACGCCAGCCTCGCCCTGAATCGGCTGAAAAAGCTTTGTGATGCGAACAGCGCCGCTTCCAACCCGCGCCTCGTTACGTTTGTGAATGTCGGCGGAAAGGCAGATTTGGCGCTTATGCTCTACGCCGCCGAGCTTGGGCAGATCAGCCAGATGCAGCGCAATTTGGAACTCTGCTTTCCTGCCGGCACACTGCAACCAGTCTATTCATTTCTGAGCGTGACGGAACTGCCGGAATACGTGACGACGGAAGAGGATGTGGTCCGTTCTCTCCAGCAGGAAGGCCTGCAACAAGGGACTGATGCCTTTAACCAACGGCTCGAAGCGGCTAAGAAACGGCAGACGGAATACGAGCAATATCGCCTTTATCCCGAGCTGCCCGACTGGGAAGTGATGGGCTTTTATCCGATGAGCAAGCGCCGTTCCGGCGGCGACAATTGGTACATGCTGGATTTCGAGGCGCGCAAAAAGCTCATGGCCGGCCACGCGCGCGTTGGACGCAAGTTCGCCGGACGGATCACCCAGCTTATCACCGGCTCGACCGGAATCGATGATTGGGAATGGGGGGTCACTCTCATGGCGCATCAAACCGACGCCCTCAAGGAAATCGTCTATGAGATGCGCTTCGATGAAGTGAGCGCGCGCTACGGCGAATTCGGCCCCTTCTATATCAACCTTCGATTGAAGCCGGAGGAGATTTGGGAACATTTGCGCCTCTGATCGCCGACTTCCCGCTGTTTCAGAATGGACCCGAGCCAAAATCGTGAAGCCGCGATTCAAAGCGATATCGCGGACCTGAAGCGGCTCGGATATGCGCAGCAGCTTTTTCGCGAAATGGGAGGTTTTGGCAATTTCGCGATCTCCTTCTCGATTATTTCGGTCCTCACCGGCGCGGTTCTCCTCTTCGGCTACGGCCTGAAATTCGCCGGACCAATTATCAATTCGGTCGGCTGGCCCATCGCGAGTATCTTCACTTTGTGCGTCGCTGCTTCCATGGCTGAACTCAGTTCCGCCTACCCAACCGCCGGCGGGCTCTATTATTGGGCTTTCCGGCTGGGGGGACGGGGTTGGGCGTGGCTGACCGCGTGGTTGAATATGATCGGGCAGGTCACGATTGTGGCCGGAGTCAATATTGCCGCGGCCACTTACATTGTCGGAGCGGTCACACGAATCTTCGATCTCCCGGCGGATTTGAAAATCCCCCTGTTTGGCTCACTGACCAATTGGCATTTTTACGTGGCCATCATGGTCCTGCTAACGATTCCTCAATTGCTCCTGAATATTTTCGGAATCAAAAAAGTGGCCATTCTGAACGAAGTCAGCGTTTATTGGCACATTGGCGGCGTGGTTTTGATCTCCGCGCTCCTCGCCCTTTTCGGGAAATACCACAATCCATTTCACTTTCTTTTCGTCCATCAAGTCGCGGTCACTCCATGGGATGCCTCGTCCGCGGAACTTCCCGGTGGAGTTGCGCCCGCGCTGGTTTTCGGAGATTTGAGGATTCCATCGCCGCTCTTTCACCTGATTCCCGGCCTGGCTGATCTCTACAAAGCGCCGCCGTTTGTTTTCGTCTTCGTTCTGGCTCTTCTGCAGGCGCAATGGACTTACACCGGCTACGATGCTTCCGCCCACGCCGCCGAAGAAACGGTCATGGCTCGCAAAAACACCGCGTGGGGTGTGTTTCTTTCGGTCGCTGTTTCGGCCGTCGTCGGCTACCTCCTTCTTTTGATTCTTACCTGGTGCATTCCTTCCGGTGATATTGCCGCGACCGCGAAAGATGATTATCCGGTCCTCTACATTGCTTACCAGGGGCTGAGCCGCTGGGCCGCAAACACGATCGCGATCATCATCGGCGGCGCGATGTGGCTCTGCGGTTGTTCCGGAATTACCTCGATGGGACGGATGTGGTTCGCGTTCGCGCGGGATGACGGCATGCCCGGGTCGAGATATCTCCAACGGGTCCACCCGAAGTACCGCACGCCAGTCTGGGCGCTGGTTGTCACGAGCATTCTCGCGGTGTTCCTTTGTCTTTATGCTTCCGCATATTATGTGATCACTTCAATCAGCACGATTACGCTTTATCTCGCCTATATC
>DASYTB010000281.1:0-2611 GCA_036002705.1 Verrucomicrobiia bacterium | reverse complement strand
GCGTGGTCAAAGTGCTCAGCACCTGGAAAGGCAAGGAAATGGGCGACACGGGCATGGGACAGCAGGGCAATCCGTTTGACGATCCGATCTTCCGCCGCTTTTTCGGCGACCAGGCGCCCGATCAGTTCGACGGACGCGGTGGCCACAACGGACGGTTGAAAAAAACGCCGGCTCCGAAGCAACAAGGGCTTGGCTCGGGTGTCCTTGTTAGTAAGGACGGCTACATCCTCACGAACAATCACGTGGTGGAGAATGCCGACGAAGTGAAGGTCCAGGTGGGCGACGAGGGGGATGAATATCCCGCCAAAGTCGTCGGCACGGACCCGAAGTCTGATCTCGCAGTGCTTAAGATTGACGCCAAGGACAAAAGCTTCCCTGCTATCACCTTCGCGGATAGCAGCAAGCTAAGCGTGGGCGACGTTGTGCTCGCAGTGGGGAATCCCTTTGGAATCGGCCAGACCGTGACCATGGGGATTGTGAGCGCGACGGGCCGCGCGACCCTCGGCCTCGAATACGAGGACTTCATCCAAACGGACGCCGCCATCAATATGGGTAATTCCGGCGGCGCGCTCGCGGATGCCGAAGGCCGTCTTGTCGGTATCAACACCGCGATCCTCAGCCGCAGCGGCGGCAACCAGGGGATCGGTTTTGCGGTGCCCGTGAACCTGGCGAAATATGTCATGGATAGTCTCATCGAAAATGGTCACGTCATCCGTGGCTATATGGGTGTGAATATCCAGGATATCACGCCGGGCCTCGCCGAGAAGTTCGGGATCGAAGAGCACAAAGGCGCTCTCGTGGCGGAAGTCAGTCCGGACAGTCCGGCTCAGAAGGCGGGCCTGAAGAATGGCGACGTCATCGAAGAATTCGATGGCAAACCGGTGCACGACAGCCGCCACCTGAAATTGCAGGTCGCGCAGACCGCGCCCGGCAAAGAAGTACCCGTGAAAATCTCGCGTGAAGGCAAAACGAAGGAACTCGAAGTGACCTTGAAAGAGTTTCCGAACGACAAGCAGCTCGCCAAAAACGGCAGCGACAAAGCCGATACCGGCGACGTCACCGACGGCATCACCGTTGATGACCTCAGCCCCGACGCCCGGCAGCAGTACAACATTCCGGCTCGTGTCAAAGGCGCGCTCGTGAGTGATGTCGATCCCAACTGCCCCGGCTATGAAGCGGGCCTCCGCTCTGGCGACGTGATCCTCGAGATCAATCGCAAACCGGTGAAAAACGCTCAGGATGCGGTCCAGATGACCGAAAATATTAAAGACGACGTCCTGCTCCGCGTTTACAGCCATGGTGGCAGCCGATTCGTGGTCCTGAAAAAGTCGAACGAAAAAGTCGGCTAAACAACGCGGCTCTGAAAAGAGCCGAACGATTTGGGTAAAAGGGTTGGTGTTACGCTAGCCTCCCGCGGTCGCGCGCGGGAGGTTTTTTTTGTCCCGGAGACTCCTTGCGGCGAATTAAAATTGGCCTGCGCGGTCACGGTAACGAACAGTTCGCCTATGAAACCGGTTTACCGCTTTGGTGTTTTGCTCCTCGTCGGGGTCGCTGTAGCCGTCCTGCTGGCGCTCCTGGTGAAGGCACCGGACGCGTCCGCTCCCTGGTTCACCAACGGTAACGGTTACGACGCTTTGGTCCAGGCCGCCGCTCAAATGAATGGCAGACCGGACGATGATGCCGCTGCCTTTGTCAGGGCCAACGGCCGGCTGTTTGAACTCGTCGAATCGGCGCTGAAGCTGCCTTCGGAGATGCCGTTGAGGATGTATTCCGAAACGAATTCGCCGTTGCCCGACCTCGCCGCTTTCAAGACCCTTGCGCTCGCGCTTCGCAGGAAAGGGAAGGTGGCTCAGGAGCGTGGAGCGAGCGCCGAAGCCGTCACCGCCTATATGAACATCATTCAATTGGGGCAG
Source organism: Verrucomicrobiia bacterium (assembly GCA_036002705.1). Lineage (GTDB taxonomy): Bacteria > Verrucomicrobiota > Verrucomicrobiia > Limisphaerales > SXQI01 > DASVNK01. The sequence goes on along the minus strand of DASYTB010000281.1, from coordinate 698 downwards.
CGAGTTGAGCATGGGCCGTTGATCGCCCTTCTGGTGGGAATAGCCATCGAAAAGGTCGGCCTCGGCGGCGCGGAACAATTGACCCCGCGACTCAGCCCTGCGGAACGAGAAGATCTGGCGCACCAGATTGAGTCATTCGATAGAGAGCGGCTGGCCTTCTCCGAGGTCGCTCTGCGCGAGCGCTATTTCACGCGGCGAATCACTCGAAACCCGTTCAAAATTCTGATGGCGCGATGGCGGCTCCGTGGTGCGATGCAAAAGGCCGAGCAAAAACAGCAACAACTCTCCTCCGATTTTCACCGCGTCGCGCAAGAACTTCGCGTCATATCAAAGGCTGATTGAATGCGCATCACAACTATTCTTTAACGAGCCGATGAAGCCGAGTCTTCGAACCCGCCGAAGCTGCTCTCGGATCGCTGACCGAGATCGTTTCCGTGCTTTCAAAGCTCCCAGGCCCCAGTGGCGTCCAGCCAGCCCCGCCCGCCGCGTCCGGAGACGTTTCGATCCGCCACGAGGATGGACCGCTCGCGGTAATCTGGAACGTCGTCGAACCGTCTGCGTTGAATACGACGGAGCCAATCGTCACCCGTTTCATCGGCGCGAATTGGCCGCGGAATCGCGGAGGCTGATATCGAAGGTCACGTTGTCCCAATCCGGTTGCCACGTGTTATTGAGCATCACCGCCATGGTATTCCCTC
>DASYTB010000280.1:0-8954 GCA_036002705.1 Verrucomicrobiia bacterium | reverse complement strand
CTACCACGATGAAATGGAACGCCTCAAAACCCAAAACCAGATGCGCAAATTCTGCCGCGCGCACTTTCTCTCGTATATGCGCATGCGCGAATGGTCCGACGTTCACGCCCAACTCGAAGAAGCTCTTGAAAACGTCGATTTCACCTCCATCGGCGAAACGATCACCACCTTCAAGGCCCCGCCCCGTCCCGATCCGAACAAAGTGATCGACCAATTCCTCTACGACGGAATCCACCGTTCCATTCTGAGCGGCTTGCTCACCCACATCGCCGAGCGGCGCGAAAGGAATCTCTACTGGGCCACCGGTAACCGCGAAGTAATGATCTTTCCCGGCTCAAACCTTTATTCCAAAGACACCGATAAAAATCCCCTCTCCCCTCAAGGGGAGAGGGCCAGAGTGAGGGGTGGAACTGCCCCGACGCCAAAAACCTTTCAACCCCAATGGCTCGTCGCCGGCGAAATCGTCCAGACCTCGCGCCTTTTCGCCCGCACGGTTGCCGCCATTCAACCGCCGTGGATCGTCGAACTCAGCGCGCACATTTGCAAATTCGTTTACGAAGAGCCCCACTGGAGTCCCGAGCAGGGTCGTGTCCTCGTCCGCGAGAAGGTCATGCTTGGCGGGCTCCAGATTCTCTCCCGGTTCGTCGATTTCGGGAAAATCAATCCGAAGGAAGCCACCGAAATCTTCATTCGTGCCGCCCTCATTGAGGAACCGGTCCAAAGCCCGCATCGCTTCCTCCAGCACAACCAGGAACTCCGGCAAAAAATCGAGAGCTGGCAAACGCGCTCCCGATCGACCGCATTGCCCGATATCGACGAAGCCCTGTTTCGTTTTTATAAAGCCAGGATTCACGGTGTTTCTTCAATCCACGATCTAAACCGCTTCGTCAAAGAGCAAGGCCAGGGTGTAGGCAATTCCCTCTTTGCCACCGAAAAGGACCTGATCGGCGACCGCGAACTCAAGCTCGATACCGACGCCTTTCCGGAATCGATCCAAGTCGCCGGACGGGCTGTTCCGCTTCGATACGCCTACGCGCCGGGCGAAGAACACGACGGTATCACTCTCCAGGTGCCGGTCACACTCATGCAACATCTCAACCCCGGCTTCCTCGAATGGGCCATTCCCGGCTGGCGCGAAGAGCAAATCCGTACCTTGCTCCGCGCGCTGCCGAAATCCTTGCGCGTCCCGCTCATGCCGCTGGAACCTAAGGTCGCCGAAATCATCTCCGAATTAAATCAAGGGTGGGGCGAGGCTCCCGCCGAGCTTTTCGGCGCTTCGAAGCTGGCTCGGGAGGAGCCTCGCGCCACCAAAACGGTCCGACCCTTGATCGAAGCTTTGGCCAACGTCCTTCAACAAAAGTACAAGGTCCCTGTCACTCCTCAATCCTGGCCCGCCGATGCTCTCCCGGATTTCCTGAAACCGCGCGTCGAGGTCACTGGCGCGGAAAACAAAACGCTCGCCGCCAGTCGCGATCTCCAGGCTCTCCAAACGAAACTCCGAGACGCGGAAAAGAAGGTGGAAACCGACGTCTGGGAACAAGCCGCCACGAAATTCGAGCGGTATCACCTCTCGTCCTGGGATTTCGGCGATCAGCCCGGCCAAATCGAACTTCCATCGTCGTCCGGGGTGCCGCTTCTCGCCTATCCCGGCCTGCAGGTCGAAGATTCCGAGGTTTCCCTACGCCTCTTTCGCAACCGCCAGGAGGCGATTCTTGCCAGCCAGCAGGGCATTTCCAGCCTGGCCGAAATCGCTTTGGAACGCGAATTGGCCTGGCTGCAAAAGGACCTTCGCGCTCTCAATTCTGTTAAAGATCTTTACATAACACTAGGTACTCCCGACGAACTTCTTGGAAGCGCTTACGCAAACGTGAGAAATTTTTTGTTCGATCACGCCCCGATTTATCCACTCCGCCGCACTGAATTCGAAGCTGTCGTTGCCACGGCCAAGGATCGCCTGCAAGGGTATCTTCCCCGCCTCATTGAACTCGTTAAACAGGTCCTTTCCTCCCGGCAGCAACTCGTTCTCGCCAAAAAACAATATCCCGGCATCGCGGCGGACCTGAACGCCCTTGTCCCTGCCGGCTTCCTGCAATCTACTCCCTGGCCGCGGCTTCAAAACTTCCCTCGCTACCTGCGCTCGATGCAAATCCGGGCCGAACGGGCTGTGGTAAATCACGTGAAAGACCACGAAAAATCCCGGCAGGTTGTGCCTTATACCCAATTACTAGGGAAACTTCGCGCAAGAAAAGACCTCACGCCTGAGCAATCCGCCGCGCTTGATGACTTCCGCTGGCTGATTGAAGAACTTAAAGTCTCGATTTTCTCCCAGGAATTGGGCACCGCCATCCCAATCTCGCCCGCCCGACTGAATAAAATTTTGGAGTGCGGCCCCTTGGCGCCGCTTTTGAAATCCCCAGCATAGCAAAACCACCGCCCCCACGACGATTCCCGTCATCATTTATTTATTGTCGTCATTTTATGTCACAGGCAGGTTAATTTTACTCGAATCAGGCAATTCCTTATTGCGCATCCACTTCCCCGTCTGCAACTGTATGGCGCAGTTAATGCTGTGAAACATTGAACCTCTAAACCGATGTAAGCCATGTTGTCGCCGAAGAAAGCCTGGGAGCAAAACTCACTCAAGAAATTTGCCGAAGCATCCCTTAAAAAACCGGGAATGTACCTGATCGCCTTGCGCACGCACCTCAACTGTGGCAAAGCGATGATCGGCACGATGATCGAATCCGTCACGGAGGCTCTCCCAAAACCGGCGAACCTGCAAAATCCGGACGAGGTCTAACCCCCTCTGTTCACGCCCAGCGGATCTGATGAATCCGTAGGTTATCCGTAGTATTTCCGCCAAAGGCTCGCAGCGTCAGATCCACTCCTCCCGAGGTAAATCGCGCATCCACCCAGCCGACTGGCTCTTTATCCGCGAAATTGTAACCGACCGCCGGCAGGTTGATCAGCTTCACCCCTTCGCGTTCCGCCAGCGACCACTCGTGCGAATGCCCGTAGAAGATCGCTTTTACCTGACGATGCGGTTTGATGATTTCAAACAGCCGCCGCGCATCCAGCAAATCGCCATCCCCATCCTTCAACGTGTGGTGCACGAAGATCACAATCGGTTTATCTGCGTTCGTCGCGAGAAATTCCGTCAACCACTCCCGTTGCACTTTGCCCAGAAGGCCCGCGGTTTTGTTGGTATAGAGGAGTGAATCGAGCAACACAAAACGGAGAGCGGCCTCCTCGATGACAAGAATATGCTTGTCCTTTACGTTCGCGGCCTTTCCTCCGCTGGCAGCAAACACTTTCTTGAAATTCGCGCGATCATCGTGGTTTCCGAGGGTCATATAAACCGGCGCGAAGGCCGCCACCGGCTGCAACAGCTCTCTTACCTCCGCATAATCCGGCACGAGGCCTTCCAGCCGCGCCGCGTCGCCATTCAGAATTACGGCCTGCGGGCGCACCGCCACCACTTCGGGCACGACACGCTTTAGATTCTCCCACGGATTGAACCCGCGGCTCCCCGTCCTGCGGTCACCCGGCACATGAGTGTCCGAGAGCAGCGCCAGATGCAGCGGCCTTTCAGGGCGCGTGCTCGCGACCGCGTGCGGAACAGAGGATCTGCAGCCATCCACCGCCAGAGCCGCCCCGGCGAGAATCGTGGTCTTGAGAAAGCTGCGGCGGTCCGATGGTTCGAAGAAAATTCCAGGCATAGTGACTATCCTTGCAATAGACCGCTTCGACGCACGCCGCTCAAGCGCAAAATCAAACAGAAACATTTGCCGGTCAGCCCGAGTTCCCTTTCAATGCGGCTTCAATGCAAGCTCAAGGTCAGCTCATCACGTTGCGGGAAGGCGCGGAAGCCAAAGTCCTTATTGCGCCGGAACTCGGCGGCTGGCTTCTCCGTTACGCCCGCCATTTTCCGAAACTCGGTTACGTGGATGCGCTGCACTTTTCGCAGGAGGTGGTGGATCGCTATCCAAATCAAATGTACGCCGGCAATCCCCTGCTCTTTCCGATGGTCAGCTTCAATCACCTCGCCGACCAGGAGAATCATTATCCCTGGGAAGGCCATATCTACCCCCTACCGCAGCACGGCTTCGCCCGGCGCTCCAAGTGGAAGGTGATGGAAGTGCAGGAATCGCGAGTCTCCATGGTTCTCACCGATACCGCCGCAACACGCGCGCCTTATCCCTTCTCGTTCCGTTGTATGGTCAATTACCAGCTCTCGAATTCACGGCTCGAATTCCAGCAAACCATCGAGAATTGTGGCAAGGAAGTCATGCCCTTCAGCACCGGCATCCATCCCTATTTTCCTGTCCCAATCACCAGCGACGGCGAGCGAGCTAATTGTTTCGTCGAACTTCCAGCCGCTCAGCAGGTCATTCCGGGAGCAAATTGGGAATCGTGGAGCACGAAAGAATTCTCCAGGCGGCACTTGCCCGTGTCCGAAGACGTTTCTGGAACGCTCTTCCTGACGGATCTCGCCAAACCGGAAGTGAGCCTTGTCGATCCTGTGTCCGGCTTGCGGATCACGCTGAGTTTCGAGGGCGCCCCGAAGCACCGCTTCCTCGCGATTTGGTCGAAGAGCCCCGAAGACCCTTTCTATTGCCTCGAACCCTGGAGCGCGTTACCAAACTCCTTCTCCCGCGCCACCGAACTTCTCCGTCTCGAACCGGGAGAAAAATTTGAGGCATCGATCTGGCTGGAAATATCAAAGATCTGAGCTGTGGAACGCGCGGAAAGCGCGGTGAGTTCGTTTGATTTTCATTGCTGAGACACTGGCGGGTTTTTATCGTTGCGGCCACATGCAAGCACCGGCGCAATTTGACGCACCAACGCGGCTTTTGATGGGACCTGGACCGAGTGACGTCGCTCCCTCGGTCTTACGCGCGATGGCCATGCCCCTTGTCGGCCATCTCGATCCCGTTTTCGTCAAAATGATGGAGGAGATCAAAGCGATGCTCCGCGTTGTTTTCCTGACGAAAAACGAGATGACCTTCCCCGTCAGCGGCACGGGCAGCGCGGGAATGGAGTTTTGTTTCGTGAACCTCGTTGAACCCGGCGACGAGGTCATCATCGGCGTCAATGGCGTTTTCGGCATGCGGATGGTCGATGTGGCGGAGCGTTGCGGCGCGAAGGTGACAAAGGTCGAGGCACCGTGGGGCAGGATTATCGAACCGAAACAAATCGCCGACGCGTTGCGCGGACGGAAGCCGAAGCTCGTGGCGATTGTCCACGCGGAGACGTCCACCGGCGCGCTCACTCCCGTCGAAGAGATTTCAAAGATGGCGCACGACGCTGGAGCCCTGATGGTCCTCGACACCGTGACATCGCTGGGCGGCTGCCCGGTTTGCATTGATGATTGGCAGGTCGACGCGGTTTATAGCGGCACGCAAAAGTGCTTGAGCTGCCCGCCGGGACTTTCGCCGGCCTCGCTCAGTTCTCGCGCCATGGAAGTCGCGCGCAACCGGAAGCAAAAGGTCCAAAGCTGGTATTTGGATGTGAACATGCTCGCGTCTTATTGGGGGCAGGAGCGCGTTTACCATCACACCGCGCCTATCTCGATGAACTACGCGTTGCACGAGGCGCTGCGGCTCGTCCTGGTCGAAGGCCTGGAGAACCGTTGGAAACGGCACCACGAAAATCACGATCTCTTGCGCAAAGGCCTCTCCGACCTAGGTCTTTCAATCGCCTCTCAATCCGGCCACCAGCTTTGGCAACTCAATGCCGTGACGGTGCCAGAAGGGGCGGATGAAGCGGCGGTGCGGAAATCATTGCTCAACGACTACGGCATTGAAGTTGGCGCCGGGCTGGGTCCCCTCAAGGGAAAAATCTGGCGTGTGGGGCTGATGGGCGCGACCTCGAAAGCGGAAAACGTGGAGAAGTTCCTCAACGCGCTCCGAAAAATTCTTCAGAAGTAACCCTTTGATCCGGCAGCGTGACAACTCTATTGGGCGGTGCAGCGCACAACTTCTTCCGGCGTGGTCATGCCGCCCCGGACTTTGATCCAGCCGTCTTCGCGGAGAAGGCGAAGGCCGGAAGGCCGTCCAGCTTCGACAATCTGAGAGATCGGGGCGCGATTCATGATGCGCTCCCGGATCTCATCGTTCATTGTCATCAACTCGTAAATGCCGGCGCGGCCGCGGAACCCGGAGTTGCGGCATTTCTGGCAGCCGACGCCGCGATAGAGTTTCTCGCCGTGTTCGAAGGGTAGATCTTTCGGGAGCTTGGCCTTTTCCGGTTCGTAGCTTTCCTTGCACTCGGGACAGATTTTTCGGACGAGGCGTTGAGCCATTACGCCAATCAGCGTGCTGGTAACGAGATAGGGTTCGATCCCCATGTCGATCAAACGCATGGCGGCGGACGCGGCATCATTTGTGTGCAGAGTCGAAAGAACGAGATGGCCGGTGAGAGCCGCTTGCGTCGCGGCCTGGGCGGTTTCAAGATCGCGGATTTCACCAATCATCACGACATCGGGATCGTGCCGGAGAATGGCCCGAAGACCGCGCGCGAAAGTCATCCCAACGTTGTGATCGACCGGGATTTGATTGACGCCTTGCAGGTTGTATTCGACGGGATCTTCGACCGTGATGACCTTAAGATCGGTGCCGACGATTTCATTCAGGCCGGCATAAAGGGTGGTCGTTTTGCCGCTGCCGGTCGGACCGGTTACGAGAATGATTCCGTGCGGATGATCGAGAAGCCCGCGGAAAAGCGTGTAGGTATCCTCGCCCATGCCGATCTGGGTGAGTTTGTAGAGAACGTTCGATTTATCGAGGATACGCATGACCACGCCTTCGCCGAAGAGCATGGGGATGACGCTGACACGAACATCGACCTGGCGGCCACCGACCTGGAACTTGATCCGGCCGTCCTGAGGAAGACGTTTCTCCGCGATGTTCATGTTCGAGAGGATCTTGATGCGGCTGATAATCGCGGATTGGAACCGATGGATTTGGGGCGGGACGGAAGCCATTTGGAGGACGCCGTCGATCCGGTAACGGATATCGAGATCGTGCTCGTAAGGCTCGATGTGAATATCGCTGGCGCGCTCGTTGATCGCTTCAAGAATGATTTCGTTGACCAGCTTAATGACGCTGGCTTCCTGCGCCATTTCGAGGAGATCCTCGGCGCTCTCCCCTCCTCCACCGACAATCTGGAGATCATCGCCGCCGACCATTTCTTCGACGGTATCGCCGCCGACGCCATAGTGGGTTTTAATGACCTTCTCGATGTCGTCGCGCGGGGCGAGGACTTGCTCGATTTGCAGGCCGGTGACAAGACGGATTTCGTCGAGGACGTAATTGTCGAACGCATCGGAAGTCGCGACGCGGAGCGTGCCGTTTTCGCGGCTGATCGGCACGAGACGCTTGCGGTAAACGAAACGGGGCGGCAAGGACTTGAGCACCTGGCTGTCGATGCTGATCTCTTCGAGATTGACGATGCTGAGGTGGAGCTGCTCCGCGAGCAGATCGAGCATCTGCTTCTCGGAGAGAAAACCGAGCTGAATGACGGCGCGATCCAGGCGCAGGCTTTCGCGCTGTTGCAGTTCACTGGCTTTCTGCAACTGCTCGGCGGTCAGCAGACCGCGATCGACTAATGTTTGTCCGAGGCTCACGATGTTTCCGCGACGAGACGCGCCGCTGCTTTAAGGTGCCAAAAGAGCAATTCTGATACATCACAGACGCTTTCGGCGCGAGTTTTATTTGGATATTCTTCGCACGTTATTGTGCGAGTTCTTCGAGTGTGACTCTTTCGTTTTCGTTGTCTGGCCTTGATCTACAAGAGCTTCGGATGGTTTTTGAGTGAAAATTATTGTGCGAGTTTCCGGCAGATTGGAAAACCGCTCCGAACACGTGCTTTTTGCCGGATTCCTCAAAGACCACAAAGTGGCAACTCGGGATATCGGCGGAACGATTCACATTCGCAACGTCGCTGACGGCAGCGAGATCGGCAGCATGGCTGAAGATGTCTGGAAAATCGAATTGGACTCAAACGGGACTTGGAATCTGCTGGCCTGGAGTGCAATTTCCTCCGATGGCGAGTGGCTTGCCATTGTTTCACCGGGTCCTGCGGGCAGGGTCGTGAAGATTTGGAACGTGATGACCAACGGCCTGGTGACCGTCCTCCCGATAGCTCGTCCAGACGTGAATTCCATTGCGTTTTCTCCAAACAAAAAACTCCTGGCCATTTTCAGCGGCGGCGAAGGTATCTCCCTGTGGAACATCCCGAATGGGCGGAAACCAAAGGTTGTTCCAGTCACGTCTGTTTACAAATCTCCAGGATCGGTCCGATTCTCCCCCGATGGCAAACTCTTGGCTTTCGGTGATGGTGATGGGTGGGTCCATTTGATTTCGCTTACCAGTGGGGACCCAATCGTTGCGTTTCAGGCATCAATGGTCAACGGCGTCGCATCATTGGCGTTTTCTCCTGATGGCCGGAGTATTGCCGTGGGGTTCGCATTCGGTGATCCGCGCATCGTTATCTACGATGTTGTTAACCAGGAAAAGTTAAAGACTCTGGACAGTCATCGAGGTTTCGTCGCTTCGCTGGCTTTCTCTCCGGACGGTAAAATATTGGCTTCAGGTAGCGCCGATCAGACCATCAAGCTATGGAACACGCGGACCTGGCAAGAGGAGTTTACACTCATTGGCCACGAGGATGAGGTTTGGTGTGTCGATTTCTCGCCCGATGGAAAGTCTCTGGTGAGCTGTGGCAAGGACGGCGCAACCTATCTCTGGCCTGCCGAAACCAGCCGCTTGGCTCGTGGTCACCATAGTGTAAATCTGAATTTAAGCGCAGCCAGTTGGGAGGTATCCCCGGACGCGAAAAACCTTGTTGCGGACGATTCGGATGGCGGCATCTCGCTTTGGGATGTCGCTTTAAATGCACGTGTTAAGGCCCAAAAACTCGGAACGAATAACCTGAAGGCTGTCTGGTCAAAC
>DASYTB010000279.1:0-5405 GCA_036002705.1 Verrucomicrobiia bacterium | reverse complement strand
GGTGGCAATACTGGTCCAAACCAGGCCGGTCACATATTCCGATATCGAGAGCGGGGTCGCGAAGAAGTTCAGAAAATTTCGGGACCAAACATCCTCAAAAAAAGCCGTCGTCATCCCATGCATCACCCGCGCGAAAAAATCCCAAAGCAGCACGGCTCCGAGCATCGTGGGGACGAAATTGACACCAGCGGCATTGACGGAGTTGAGGTATTTCGTGATGAAGCCCCAGAGCACGATGTCAATAGCTACCCAGACGAAGAGCGGCACCACTCGCGCGGGACTTCCGCGCATCAGGTAAAACTGCCGCAGGGTAATCGCGGCGGCGCGTCTAAAGCAGATCATATGAGACCGTTGCGTCCGATGGTGAGCGGTTCGCGAGCCACCGTGATAAAAAGATCTTCCAGCGTGCGCTGGCCATATTGTTCCGGCAGCCGTTTGGGATCGCCTTCGAGCAGGATTCTGCCGCGCGAAAGAAACAGGACGCGATCACAGACCTCCTGCACTTCATACATATTATGCGAGGTCCAAAGCACCCCACCCTGTCCTTCGCTCGTGAATTTACGGATGCTCCTTCGCACGTCCTGGGCATTGGCCGGATCCAGCGATGCGGTGGGTTCATCCAGCAGCAGCAGTTCAGGCGCGTTCAACATGGCCTTGGCGAGCGCGACACGCGTTTGTTCGCCCGAGGAGAGCAGTCCGCATTTCGTATCGCGAAAGCGGTTTAGATCGAATTGCCCAAGTAATTCCTCAATCCGCCGGGACAAGTTCTTCACTTCATAAATCAGCCCAAAAATCCGGAGGTTCTGAGTCACCGTCAGATTGCCCGGGAGCGATGCGTACACGGCCGCAAAATTAGTCCGCCGCAGCGCTTTGGTGCGATGCTTGCGCAGGTCGGTGCCTTCGATTTCAATGCTGCCGGACGTCGGATCGAGCACTCCCAGGATCATGTTTATGGTCGTGGTTTTCCCCGCGCCGTTCGGGCCCAAAAGTCCCACAATCTCGCGGCGGCCAACCTCAAACGAGACGTCTTCCACCGCCACGGTTCGTCCATACTCCTTGCGCAGGCCTTTTACCGAAAGGACCTTCTCTCTCGAGAAGCCCGGCGGATTTCCACTTCGGTCAGCGACGGTCTGCACGAAGCTATTCTGCGGATTCACCCCCTTTAAAGCAACCGAGGCGAAAAGAAGCCAAAAGAAGCCAATTCGCGACACTAGAGATTCTTGCCTTGAACGGCAGCCGAACGTAAGGTTCCCGCTTTATTTCTCATGGAAAACTCGAACGGAGGACATTGGAATCGCGCGCAAAAGCGCTTCACGGTGGAAAAACTCCAGGTGCAGGTTTACGGGCCGCTGGATGATCTGGCGGCGGACGCCGCGCTGGAGGTGAATTCGTATTTGCGCGCCACCCTCAAAGAGAAAGGCTCCGCGGCGGTCGTCCTGGCCACGGGTAATTCGCAGATTCAATTTCTAAAAAAGCTGGTCGCTCTGGAGGGCGTGGATTGGTCGAAGGTCACGCTCTTCCATATGGACGAGTATCTCGGGATCACCGGAGATCATAAAGCCAGTTTTCGTCACTATTTGCGAGACCGTGTCGAGACATTGGTTCGACCCAAGATTTTCCAATACATCAGAGGCGAGAGCGACCTGCCGCTCGACGAGTGCGAGCGATATGAGGCTTTGCTGGGCGCGCAACCGATCGACTTGTGTTGCCTTGGGATCGGCGAGAACGGGCACATTGCTTTCAATGATCCGCCAGTGGCCCGTTTCGAGGAGAAGCGGTTGATCAAATTGGTAAAGCTGGACGATCCCTGCAAAATGCAGCAGGTGCGCGAAGGCCACTTTCCGAGTTTGGACGCTGTGCCGCCCTATGCCTTCACATTGACGATCCCGGCGCTTTGTTCCGCACGCAAGATGATCTGCATCTCGCCCGAAAAGCGAAAAGCTGACGCGGTAAAAAATGCGTTACGAGGCCCGGTGAGCACGGTGTGTCCAGCGTCATACCTGCGTACCCAGGCGCATTGCACCCTGCTGCTGGATCACGATTCAGCCTCCCTTTTGTAAAGAACCGGCAACCGGTTACCGCTTATCCAGCCGCGCCGTGTCGTTCTGCCAGACGGCGCGAATCGCTTCTTCATCGCCGCGCCCGGTCGGAACCGCTTCACTCGCATTATTCGCAAAATACCACCGCATCTCCGCCGAAGTGGCGGTTCGCCCGCCGGGCATCTCAAGGTAGCCATTGGCATCGGTTTTGCGAACCCAATCCCACGCATATTGCAACCACTTCGCGCGGTATTCCCGGCTTTGCAGGCCGAACCAGGTGATTTCATCGTAGCCCCAAATCCAAAGGAAATGCCCGCCCTGCGCGTTCGGTTGGCCGGGATGATTGCTCCGGCCGTAATTGTCGAATTCCACGATGTAAGGCAGATGTTCGCAGGTCCAGCCGCTAAAAGTCTTTCCACCCTTGCTTCGATTGTAGATTCCATCACTGAAGCCGAGTTCCAAAACCGCTTCCTGCGGCTTGTCCGGCGTTTCTTTGATGCGCAACGGGAAAGCGTGAAAATCCAGAATGGGATTTCCATCGCATATTAACCCTCCGCTCGGGACGTGCCCATTGCACAGGACCATATGGCGGCGGGCATGTTTCGACGCGTAATCGCGCACCAGGCTGATAAGATGGAACCAATTGGTATTCCCATGGTCGTTTCGATTCATGATTTCGACCTGGCCAAAGTGAATGCCTTCACAGCCCGCGTCGATATAGGAAGCGGCCTGGTAATAAAACCAAAGCTGCGTTTCCAGCCGGCTTTCATCCGGTACCTGGGCATTTCCCATCGCGCGGCGCTGGCCCGGCGGGTAAATGATATCTTCGTAGCGGAAGTTCCGCGTTTCGATCGGTTGCCCCAGGTCTTTAAAAACCCAGTCCGGAACCGCGATTTGGCTGACCTTCGGCCCGACCGTTTCGAAAACGCAGGCCTCGAGGATAATCTCCGGATCCGCCGCCAAAACCCGCGGAACCTCTTGTTTCGCCCGCGCGATGTTCGCGAGAAAATTGTTTTCGGCGCCCCAGAGGCACAGCGCCCGCGCAATATACTTCGCCCCGCAATTCGTGATCATGCGCACGTCATCGATTAACGGTCCGCGCCCATTCAACAGGCCTTCAATGCAGATGGACCGGGACAGGTAGTTCTCAAGGACGGGCCGCGAAATTTTCCCATCGAATTCAAACCCTCCGGGACGAGCCGCCGAATTGCCCTCGGACGCCCGAACAAGTGGTTCCGCCAACAGGAAGGCGAATAATGCGATCTGGAACGTGATTGCGGCTAGGAGTCTCATGATAAATTTCGTGCGTCGTCGAAAAACCTTATCCCATCCGGGCACCCGTTAAAACAATTTCTGGGCAGTGTTTGCTGAAGAGTCCGGACTCCACTTCGGCTTCGAAACGAAGATCCTGTTCCGATGTCAAATATCTCGGCTATGCGCAACAGATTGATCTTTCTCGTGCTGTTATTGCTCGCGCAGGCGCGGTTTGGCGCGTCCGCTCTTGATTTGCTGCAGCGCTATCCAACCACGCTGACCACCGAGGACACAAAACGCGGCCGGCCCTGGCATCGTCTCGACTGCGGCTTACGGCAAAGGCAGCCGCACATTTCATTTACCGGTCGTCTTTCCCAAGAATGACTCAGGAACGGTCATGCTCGCCGGCTTCCACAGCGCCGAGGGCGTCATTGCTGAACCCGTGAATCTTCCTTTCCAAACAGGAACAGAAGAAATGGACGACGTGGTGAAAAATAAAGTCGCCGTCGCCGCGCGCGCTCCGGAACTCCTGAAGCTGCTCGCCGATCTGCGAGAGAAGCGCGCGGCACTCACTTCCGTGCTTGAGCGCGTGCAGGGCATGCAGATCAACCTGGAAGATGGCCTTTCTGTTTCTATGTCTTGCCAGGGTTCCGAATTCAGATGGCAGCAGCCGGACCTCTATTATGGCGACGTCTTCGAAATCATTTCTTGCGCCAATTTCAGAATCGGCTCGGATGGCCAGAATTGGTGGTGGCACTATCAGACAGAAGCGCTGGCCCGTGGCAAAACCAATGGCCTTGTGCTTTGCCCCGCCTCCGAAATGCAGGAACAGAACATCTCCTTCCTCGATCCGTTTCATCTCATCGAAAAACTCCCGGAAGTCGTCTCCGGGGATCTGCAGCTCGCTTACGCCGGCGCTCGAAATTCGAACGGACCTCCGTTGCACCTGATCGAGCGTTGGAATTTTCAAGACATCGGAACGGCCAGACCTCTCGTGCGAAAAATGCAATGGGCGATCGACGCGCGGACAGGTCAGCTGACGGAATTAGCCATCTTCGGTGCCGATTCCGTTGAACGCACCCGTTATATCTACGACAAGATCAACGAACCGCTTCCGCGAAGCCTCTTCTCTCCGCCCGCCGAGCCTGGCATCACCTCTGCCCCTGGATGCGCTGGGCGAAGGCTACACCAACCGCTTCATTAACCTGCGCGATGGCGCCGATGATGCAATGAGCCTGCGTTGGGGAGAGATCGGGCCGAAGCGAAGAAGCAGCAGCGGCCTGAATTGAGCCTTTTACTTGTGCGCCCCGGCATCCCGGACTTAAGTTGTTTCTTGCACGGGTATGAACTATTTGAGTTACAAAAACCTCCCGGTGCTGGGCGGCCTTTGCTCGATGGAGCAGGCGGCGCGGCCGGGACTTTCCGTCGAGCAGTGCGTCACGCGGCTGAAACGATATCATTACGCGCTCAAACGCCTCAGCCAGATTTTCATCGCGCGCATCACCGCCGAGCCGATTTACGAATTGAAGAGCGCCTTCAGTCTGCACGGCCATTATTGCGCTGAGCATGTGACCGAACTGCGCAAGCGCGTCGGCGAAATGCGCGAACCGCCGCTCGGCCTGGAAATTGTTCCCGACCCGAACCTCGAAATCTTTTTCGACGAAATCCTCGGCGCGCCTTCCACCGAAGAGTTGCTTTTCGGTGTTTATGAAAAAGCCGTCCCCGCGCTCATTCGCGCCATAACCCGTCACACCGAGCAAACCAATCCGCTCGCGGATGCCCCCTCCGTTCGCGTCTGCCGGTTCGCGCTCCTCGAATTGGGTGACGTGCGCAAGTTCGGAGAAGAAGCCATTCGCTGCCTGATCACTGAAACACGCCGCGACGAACTCAAGCCCTGGCTCGATCTGCTCGACGAGGCGCTGGCCGCCGCCGGCGATTTGGATGGCACTCAACCAAAGACCAACAAAAAAATCGTCCGAAAACATTCCGCGAAGCCCTACCATTTCGCGAGTTTTCCGAAACGGGACGAACGCTTCCCGGACCCCTACAACATGAGCGTCAACGCCGAAGTCTTTCTTTACGACGACCAATATCCGGCGGACGCAAAAACTC
>DASYTB010000278.1:0-7261 GCA_036002705.1 Verrucomicrobiia bacterium | reverse complement strand
TCAGCTTCACCCAGGGCGCCGGACATGGAGGTTCGCATCCGCATCTCGCCCACGAGTTCGTCACCGCGCTCGTTGACGATCGGGACCCCTGGCCGAACGCCGTCCGCTCGGCCAACTGGACCTGCGTCGGATTGTGCGCCCACGAATCCGCGTTACAGGGAGGCAAAATCGTGAAGCTGCCGCCCTTTACGCTTTCATGATGCTCCACGCATCATGAGCATCTGCACCAAAACCGGCGATGCAGGCACGACCGCGTTGATGTACAATCGGCGCGTTTCCAAAACTCACCCGCGCATTGAGGCTTGTGGCAGTATTGATGAGTTAAATGCGGCGATTGGAGCCGCCCGCGCGACGGCCGCTGATGAGTTTGTTTCAACCAGGCTTCTCCACATTCAAAAGGAGCTCATTAATCTAATGGGTGAACTCGCCACGGCTTCGGAAGATCTGCCGCGATATATACAGGATGGTTTTGCCGTTATAACCGACAACTCCGCCACCCAGCTCGAGAACTGGATTCGCGAGATCGAGGCCCAAAAGATTTCCTTCAAAGGATGGGCCACTCCCGGCGCAAATCTCCCCGCCGCCTCGCTGGATATGGCCCGGACCATTGCGCGCCGTGCCGAACGGCGCGTCATCGCACTGGTTGAGGCCGGTGAAGTCAAGAATCGCGCGATTCAAGTTTACCTGAACCGCGTTTCCGATCTGCTTTGGCTTCTGGCGCGCTGGGCCGAAGCGAATCGATAGATCGCAGGGCGTTCCGTCGAGCTGAGGGATTCAACCCGTCCAACTCAGCCTCAGTCCCAGCCGATCTGTCGGCCTCGGTTCTGCTCTTCCAGCCACGCCATGAGCGGTTTGAAGTACTCGACCATCGCCCGCGTCGAGAGATCTTCACCTGTCGCCTCACGCAACACTTTGCGCCAATCCTCGGAACCGCCTTTGGCCATAATCCCGCGCAGGAAATCGCCCACAGCCTTGCTCTTTGCATAATTGCAGCGTTGCGGCGTCTGATGGAGAATCTTCCGCGCGATGTAATCGTGCCATTGAAATTTTAAGACGGTGGCGATCGCGTAAGAGTAGTAATAGCACGGGTTGTCATTAATGTGCGTTTTCGTGGCGGCATCGCAAAACTCCTCCCCCCGCTCGGTGGGCGGTTCCACGCCCTGGAAGTCGCGCACGTATTTCCACCAGCGGGCGTTCCACTGGTCCGGCGGCAAACTATGCGCATACACATCGGCCTCCCAGTGCGCCATCGTTCCGGAGGCCCAATAGATAAACGGAACGGAATCCCCCAGTGCATCGTTGAGCAAAAACGCTTTTTCATCGGCCTTGAAATCCGGTGGGAGCACACCGATTGCTTGAAGATAAGGAACCTGCCCCGCCGCCAGCGAAATGAGTTCTCCCATCCCTTCGTGGAAAGCGGGGTTCGCGCCAATCCGCAAGAGCGGCGAAATCTCAGGCCGCGTGTAGCTCATGAAATAATAAGCGTGGCCCAGTTCGTGATGGGCGGTGTGGAACCACCAGTCGTTCGGTTCGACACTCATCAGTGAGCGAATGTCCTTCTCCAAATCAACATGCCAGCAGGAGGCGTGCGTATTCTTTTTGCGGGTTTCGCCGGGCTTCACGGGGTAAAGGTCGGAGCGTTCCCAGAAGGTTTGCGGAAGTTTGGCGAAACCGAGCCCGGTATAAAAATCCTCGGCCGATTTCACGACCCATTCCGCTGACTTCCCCTTGAAATAAGGATCGAGATCCGCCGCTTCGACAATACCGGGCCATTCCTGGCTCCAGCGATTGTTCAGCCAATGCGCGGGAATGCGTTTGGTCACGGGCTGTCCATAGCGTTTCGCGAGTTCGTACTTCACCCAGGTGTGAAGCTGAAGGTAGAGCGGACGCATCTCCCGCATAAAGCTGTCCTGCAACGCGACCATTTCTTCGGTGCTCATCCCGTAGCTCGCGACTTCCAGCGCGAAGTAATCCGCGTAACCCAATTCCTTCGCGACGCCGTTGCGCAGTTTCTGCAATTTCACCAGCCCGGGTTTCAGCGCCGGGCCGGACTCCTTGGACGCTTCCCAGACCGCCTGCCGCTCCGCCAGATTCCGATTCGTGGAAAGTTGATTATCGATCTCGTTCGCGGTGATCGGCTGGCCGCGCAGCTTGAAGACAAATCCGTTCAAGGTGGAAGCCTGCTCCGTCTCCGCTTCAATCCGCGCCGCGACAAGCTGGGGATTGGTCATCGGACCTTCGGCGGCATTGAGCAGCGCGCGGTCGAGCTGGCGGACAGTCAAGTCCTTGAGCTCGCCGCGATATTTCAGGAGTTCCTGGGCTTCCCGGATGATCGCGGGATTGCCCGTGAACGCCGCGCGAGCCTTGCCCGCCGCCTCCGAAGCAGCATCGTGGGCCGGAGAAACGTCGGTGGCGGCGAACCATTGAGCTTCCGATTCGACTCGATAGACTCCCTCATAAGCGGCATTCACCAACGCCAGAAAGCGATCCGCGCGATCCTGCAGATCGCCATTCGCCGCGTGCCCGCCTGGCAGAAGGAGCAAAGCAAAACCGACGGCGGCGAATGTCGTCCTGTGACCAAACGTGAGAATCATAATTTGAGGGTAATTGAGCCCGCGCAATCGAAGCAATCAAGTTCCCGATGCGGAACTCCTATGTTGCCGAAATTCCTTCAGGTTCGGCTGTCCCGGGAAAGGGTTGCGCTTCTGGCCGTCCGTGCCCGTCGCAACCTAAAAGGTTGCGGCCACATTAGATGCATACTCGCTCATACTCGCAGTGGGCCCGCGAAAATTCTTGCATTCGCCCGTTGCGCCCCTCGCCTCAATGCTGGCTTGTCACTCAAGGCCCTTCCAATTTTACTCAGCCCGTTTATGACTCCGGCGACAGACTATTTGGGAAAGTGCAGGGAATTGATCGGATGCGTCGAACGCCAGCGCGCCGAGATCGAGCGCGCCGCCGATTGGTTCACCGCCACGATCCGCTCCGGGCGAATGGTCCATCTCTTCGGGAGCGGCCATAGCCGCATTCTCGTGGAAGAGATGTGGCCGCGCTACGGCTCCTTTCCCGGCTTCAACCCCATCGTCGAATTATCCCTCACGTTCCACAATGCAGTTGTTGGCGCGAACGGCCAGCGGCAGGCGATGTTCCTCGAAAACGTTTCCGGCCTGGCTGCGAGGATTTTGCGGAACTACCATTTGTCACCGGACGATTCTGCCCTGGTTGCGTCGTCGAGCGGATGCAATGTCGTTCCCATCGAAATCGCGGAAGAATTCAAACGCCGCGGAGTAAAGGTTGTCGCGATCATCAGCAAACAACATTCCGAAGCCAGCACGAGCCAGCATCCTTCCGGCAAAAAGCTCCAGGATTTCGCCGACCTCGTCCTCGATACCGGCGCGCCGGTCGGAGATGCCATGGTGCGAGTGGATGGCTTGGAGACTCCCGTCGCCCCCGGCTCGACCGTCGGCGGTTGCATGCTCATCAATTGCATCAAGGCGGAAGCCGCCGCTCGTCTCACCCAGGCGGGCTCCCCCCCCAAAGTCCTCACCGCCTCGGCCATTGTCGGCAAGGAGCGCGCCATCCAGCTCTTCGAAAGCGCCTACGACGAACATGCTCGCCGCCTCGCCAAACTTTTCGAAAAGCTCGGCTAACAGTGAGTGAGCAGAACGGGGCGGAACGCAAGTGAGAATCGTGACGGCTCAGGTTTGGTGGTGCGAGGCTCTGCCGAGCCCCTTCACCATCGAGCCGCATCGAGCCATATTTCAAGAAAGCTCGGCGGAGCTTCGCTCAAGCCTCGGCTCCACCCCAACGATTGCGGCCCTACGTGACAACCATTCAGCCCGTTTGCCTTCCGATGGCCTCTCACGTATAAACCCCGGAACTTTATGAGTCCGCGCGGGAAATCTGCTCCCCCTCAATCGGCTGCCAAGGCTTCTTCGGCGGCGCCGCCTGCTATTCGTTCGTTCAAAAGACTGATGGTGGCCAACCGCGGCGAGATCGCCATTCGCGTTTTTCGCGCCGCGACAGAATTAGGCCTGCGCACGGTCGCGATTTACGCGCAGGAGGACCGGCTGAGCGTGCATCGCTTCAAGGCGGATGAAGCGTATCTCGTGGGCGAAGGCAAAGGTCCGGTGGGCGCCTACCTGGACATTGAAGGCATCATCGCGCTCGCCAGGGAGAAGGAAATTGACCTGATTCATCCGGGCTACGGATTTCTGGCGGAGAACGGGCAGTTTGCCCAGGCGTGCATGGATCATGGCATCACTTTCGTGGGGCCGCGTCCGGACTTGCTGAAGTTGATGGGAGACAAAGTGGCGGCTCGTGAGTTGGCGCAGAAGGTCGGCGTTCCGACACTTCCGGGAACGGAGGAAGCCGTTTCGGACCGGGGCGAGGCGCTGAAGATCGCAAAGGAAATTGGTTTTCCGCTCATTATTAAGGCGGCTTTCGGCGGCGGTGGCCGCGGCATGCGCGTGGTGACGAAAGCGGCGGATCTCATAAACTTGCTGGACGAGGCGCAAAACGAAGCGGGCCGCGCTTTTGGGAATCCGGCCGTTTTCCTCGAGAAGTACATTCCGCGGGCGAAGCATATCGAGGTGCAGGTGCTTGGGGACCGGCATGGGCATGTTCTTCATCTGCACGAGCGGGATTGCTCGGTCCAGCGGCGGCATCAAAAGGTGGTGGAGATTGCCCCGAGCGTCGAACTGGATCCGCGCGTCGTTCGCGAATTATGCGACGCCAGCGTGAAGATTGCTTCGGAAACGAACTATGATAACGCGGGGACGATCGAGTTCCTGCTGGATCTCGATACGAACGAGTGGTTTTTTATCGAGATGAATCCGCGCATCCAGGTGGAACATACCGTGACCGAAATGATCACGGGGATCGACCTGGTTCGCTGCCAAATTTTAGTGGCGCAAGGACGCTCTCTGATCGGCCCCGAACTCGATTTGCCGCCGCAGGATAAAATCCCGCGCAATGGTTACGCGGTCCAATGTCGCGTGACGACCGAAGATCCTGAAAACAAGTTCATTCCCAATTACGGACGAATTCTGACCTATCGATCCGCGGCTGGATTTGGAATCCGGCTCGACGGGGGCATGGCGGAAGCGGGGAGCGTCATCACGCCGTTTTACGATTCGCTCCTGGTCAAGGTCACGGCCTCAGGACGCGACTTCAATATCGCGCTCCAACGGATGGACCGGGCTTTGCGTGAATTTCGGATTCGCGGGGTAAAGACGAATATCCCGTTTCTGGAAAACGTCATTTCGAACGAGACCTTTCGCGCCGGGCAGGCCACCACCACGCTGATCGATACGACGCCGGAGCTGTTCAAATTTGTTGCGCGCCGCGATCGGGCAACGAAACTGCTCGCGTTTCTGGGAGACATCATCGTCAACGGCAATACGCAGGCTAAAGGGTTCACGTTCAAAACACTTCCCGCGAGACCGGTCGTTCCGCCTTACGATCACAAAACGGTTCCGCCGCCCGGCACGCGGCAGTTGCTGCTGGAGCTGGGGCAGAAAAAATTCGCGGAATGGACCCTGAAGCAAAAGCGGTTGCTGGTAACCGACACAACGTTTCGCGACGCGCATCAATCGCTCATGGCCACGCGCGTGCGCACGTTCGACATGGCGGCGATCGCGGAGGCGGTGGCGCGCCGCACGCCCTACCTTTTCAGCCTTGAAATGTGGGGTGGCGCGACATTCGACACCACGATGCGGTTTCTCCATGAAGACCCGTGGCATCGGCTTCGCCTCTTGCGGCAAAAGATTCCGAACATCTGTTTTCAGATGCTTTTTCGCGGATCGAACGCGGTAGGTTACTCAAATTATCCGGACAATGTCGTGACCGGGTTCATCCGGCATGCGGCCGAAGCGGGGATCGATATTTTCCGGATTTTCGATTCGCTCAATTACTTGCCGAACTTGAAAATGGCGATTGAAACGGTGCAGGAAACGCACGCGATTTGCGAAGCCGCCATTTGCTATACCGGCGATATTCTTGATCCGAAGCGCACAAAATACTCGCTGAAGTATTATGTGAAGCTGGCGCGCGAGTTGGAAAAGATGGGCGCGCATTTCCTGGCTATCAAAGACATGGCGGGAATTTGCCGGCCTTACGCTGCCTTTCAGTTGGTGAAAGCGCTGAAGGAGGAGATTGGGTTGCCAATCCACTTTCACACGCACGATACGAGTGGGGTGAATTCCGCGTCGATCCTTCAGGCGAGCGACGCGAAGGTCGATGTGGTCGATCTCGCCATCGCGTCGATGTCCGGTTCCACGAGCCAGCCGAATCTGAATTCGATTGTCGCGGCGTTGCAGCGGACAGGACGCGACACCCAACTCGATCTGGCGGCGCTCAACGACTTCTCGGATTATTGGGAGCAGGTGCGCGCGATTTACGCGCCGTTCGATACCGCGCCGAAAACCGGTTCAGCCGAGGTTTATCTGCACGAAATGCCGGGCGGGCAGTACACGAATTTGAAAGAGCAGGGCGCGAGCATGGGCTTGGGCCATCGCTGGGGCGAGATCGCGCGCACGTACGCCGAGGTGAATCAGCTTTTCGGGGATATTGTGAAGGTCACGCCGAGCAGCAAAGTCGTGGGTGACATGACCATGTTCCTGGTGACGCGCGGAATTAAGCCATCGGACGTAGTAAACCTCGAACCGGGCACGTCGTTTCCTGAATCGGTTATCGATATGCTTTCGGGCGGCCTCGGACAACCGATCGGCGGCTGGCCGAAAAAATTGCAAACTGTCGTTTTGGGAGATCGCAAGCCGGTGGAAGGACGTCCGGGCGAGAATATTCCGCCACTGAATTTTCAAAAAACCAGCGCTGAACTTTCAGGAAAAATAAAACGCGACATCACCGAGGACGATCTCTACAGCTACTTGATGTACCCGCAGGTCTTCACCGACTACGCGAAGTTCGTTCGGGAATACAGCGATGTTTCGGTGCTGCCGACCCACGCGTTTTTCTTCGGGCTTAAACCGGGGGAAGAAATTTCAGTTGATATCGAGGAGGGCAAAACTCTTTTCATCAAACTCATCAACGTTGGCGCGCCGGATAAGGATGGCTATCGCATGGTGCTTTATGAGTTGAATGGGATGGGGCGTGAGTCCGCGGTGCATGATCGGTCGATTCAGTCGAAGGCCAAATTGCGGCCCAAGGCGGACCCGGCTAATCCGATGCAGGTGGGAGCGCCGATTCCCGGTTTGATTACCTCGGTGGATGTCAGCAGCAAAACCAAAGCAGCGAAGGGCGA
>DASYTB010000277.1:0-5105 GCA_036002705.1 Verrucomicrobiia bacterium | reverse complement strand
CTGCAGGAAGAGGTCGCCGAGGCCAGCCGGAAAAAGGGCGCGTGGCAGAGCGAGCAAACCGCCCTCCAATCGAGCATTGAACAGGCTCGGACGGACCTCCGTTCGCACGAGGTTGCGGTTGCCACGCGACAGGGCGAGTTCAATGCCCTGCAAAGCTCGCTGCGCACGCTGCACCAAAAAATAGAGACGGTCAGCTACGAATCGCAACGCCTCACTGCCCAGGAGCAGGAGGGAATTGAAAAGCGCAACGACCTGGCCGCGAAGATCACGGACTTCGAGCAACGGGAAGCCGCCAGCCAGCAACAAGTCGCGGATTTGAACGGCGTGCTCGATCAACTTCGGCAAAATCGCGATGCCGCGAACGCATTGCTCACTGAAACAAAAGTCGCGCTCGCCACGGACGAGCAGCTCTGTTCTTCGTTTCGCCAGCAACAGAGCACCCTTCAACATCGCCTCCGCGAACTCGATCAGCTCGTCGCGGCGCGCAAGAACGAAGTGGCCTCCTTTGTCACCCGCCGAGAGCAGTTTCAAGCGGAGATTGAAAGCTCGCGCCAACGCATTGAAGCGCTGCAGCGCGAACGCGAGCACGTCAACGAGCAAATCGCCAATCTTGAAAGCCAAAAGGACGAGCAGGAAACCGAGATCCTCACCCGCGAGGAAACCCTCAAGGATCAGCGCCGCCGATTGGGTGAGCTTCAACAGAATCGAAGCACCATCGATATCGAACTGGCGCAGAAGCAAATGTCTGTCCAGAACCTGCGCCAGCGCGTCCAGGAAAAATATCAGCTCAATCTCGATGATCTCCCGAGCGAGTGCATCACCATCACCTACGCGGACGAAGGCCCCGCCCGCGTCGAGACCATCACGCCGCAGGAAATGGCCGAGCGCGGGTTGGCCACGGATTGGAATGCCGTCGCCGAACAAGTCTCCGCCCTCCAAAAGCGCCTCGATGAACTCGGCCCCGTGAACCTCGTCGCCATCGAGGAATACGAGGAGACCGAGCAGCGTTACAAATTTCTCAGCGAACAGCACGATGATCTCGTCAAGGCGAAGGAGCAACTGCTCGAGGCACTCAACACGATCAACACCCAAACGAAGGACATGTTCGCGGAGACTTTCGCGAAGATTCGTGAGAATTTTCAGCGCACCTTCGCGGAAGTCTTTGGCGGCGGTAAAGCCGATCTGGTTTTGGTCAACGAAGGCGATGTTCTCGAAAGCGGCATCGAGATCGTCGCTCGCCCGCCGGGCAAGCAACTCCAGAGTATTTCACTCCTTTCCGGCGGTGAACAAACCATGACCGCCGTTGCCCTGCTCTTCTCGATTTACCAGGTTAAGCCCAGCCCCTTCTGCGTGCTCGATGAATTGGATGCCCCGCTGGATGAATCGAACATCAACCGATTTATCAAGATTCTCCAGCGCTTCCTCGGCCAGTCGCAATTCATCATCATCACCCATAACAAACGCACCATCGCGATGGCCGATGTTCTTTATGGCGTCACGATGGAAGAACACGGCGTGAGCAAAATTGTCAGCGTCAAATTTCACAAAGCGACCGAGACCACGAACGCCGGAGACGTGAAGCCGCTCGTCCCGATCGTCCCGAATGCGGCGCAGATCACCACATCAACGACGAACGAAAACGTCCAAGGCTCACAAGTGACCGCCACCGGCAGCACGGAAATTACAAATCAGGAAAGCGCAACATCTCCCGATGGGGAAGCGCCAGTCGCAAGGGCATGAAGATTGTGGTGGGGAGGGCCTTCCACCCGCGTCCCAAAATGCACCTCGGACCTTCAACATTCAACGCGTTTTCGTCCTTTTCCTCCGAGAGTATGTGGTTTGTAACGGGCGGTTCTGGGGCTCAGGAAGCCCAATGTCAGGACTGACGGAAGCGGGCATCGTGAGACCGTTGGTTTGGCCAACCAGCAGGTGGCCTTACGGGAGATGCTCGTGAGGGAACTTGGAGTAGCTCTCCGCCTCTCCGAATGAGCACCGGCAAAAAGCACCTGCATGGGACCGTTACGCGCCTGCCGTTCATATCGGAAAATACGTGCCTTTGACCGACGCAGGCCCGGCGGGGGTGATAACGAATTCTGCGTCAAATCCGAATCGATAGTTTACGTTAAGATCTCCGCACCCCGCTCTCTTTTTAAAGCATTTCAAATCGCCCCTTCCCGCTGTTGCGCCTTCCTCCCGCTGCGCTATCTTTGCCTTTCCATGTTGAGGACCGTTCAGTTTGCTCTCGCCTTGCTCGGGGGAGTCGCCGCGATTGTCACGGCGGCGCTCGTTCCCGTTCATTTGCGAGCGGTTGATCCGCGCGTCCTCGCCGCGGCCGGGCGCTCCGGAAAATCGGTTCTCGACATGGTCAACGAAACGATCCCGCGCAGCGAGGCAGTGGCCAAATTGCTCCTTTACGCGGCGGAAGACTTGCACCTTCCAAACACCGATCAGCCCCTCGCAGCGCTTCGCGACCGAGCCGAAAACAAACTTCCCGGCGCTAGCCTTCTCCGTCAGTTCGAAGATTCCGCGCCGCGGCGGGTCGAGATTCAGGAAACTCCCGTGCTCGTGGCTCTCGCGCCCCGCGAGAATCGCGAACGCCTGGCGCAATCCCTCAAGAGCACCGAAGCCTCACGCCTGCTCCAAACCCGAACGCTCACCAATTTTTCCCTTTTCGCTCCCGTCGGTTCTGCCGCTGGTTTTCCTCTCGATGCCGCGATTCTGGCTTCGGCGTTTCTCATGGACGAACACGCTTACGCCAGCAAATCCGCCACCGAAGGCCCATTCCGCGCAGAGATCATGCGGCTCGCCGCCGACGAGATGTTCTCCACCAACCGCGCCCGAACCTCGGATCTCGAGGAGTTCTACATCGACATTTTCGCACTCGCCAAACGGTTCAGCTCCGAGCAACTGATCGATCTCGTTTCCAGCGTCCAGGATTTCGCCAGCCTCGACCGAATTGTCCGGCGTTTCCAGGAGCACCCCAGGGAAATGCCCATTCTCTACGCCGCCGTCGTGCTGAGTCGCGACGGACGCGCCGTGGCCAACTACCTCGCGCGCTTCCCGGAAACCGGCTTTGACGATATCAGCCTCGCCCTTTCGGACGGCGTTCGCGCCTTAAATGAAGTGCTGCAATCCGATTCGCCGATTTACCGCTCCGCCTTTCATAACGAACTTCTGTCCGATCCGCATTTGCGGTTTCTCACTGCCCCGATGTTGCGGCCCGCCTCGGATGCCCCGGCCCTGGCGTTCATTCTTAAGTTCGCGCTACTTTTTGCGGGCGGCTTGCTTTTGATCTGGTCCATTAGCCTGACGAAGAATCCGCCGGCGCAAGAGGAACCCTGGCTGCCCCGATTCAGCCTGGCCCAGCGGGCGATCTTCGCCGGTGTTTTCGTGACGGCCGCCGTGCTCTTGGGCGAGCCCTATCTCGTCTCCGAAGTTCAAGGTGAAGCGGAAGAGCCGCCCACCCAACTGAATTTTACCCTTCTCGCCAATGTCTTACCTCCCAATACTCAACCCTCTGGTCCTATGATCAATGCAAGTACCCTCGTCGCGATGGGCGTCTTTTTCGTCCTGCAAGGTTCCATTTATCTCTTCTGTTTGACCAAGCTCGCCGAAATCCGCCGCCAGCAACTCTCCAGCGTCATGAAACTCAAACTCATGGAGAACGAAGAAAACCTGTTCGATGCGGGCCTCTATTGCGGTCTCTTCGGCACGGCCGCCTCTCTCATTCTCCTCACCATCGGCGCGATCAAACCGAGCCTCATCTCCGCCTATTCCTCGACGCTCTTCGGCATTCTCTTCGTCGCGCTCATTAAGATTTTTCATGTACGGCCTTACAAGCGCCGGCTCATTCTCGAATCCGCCACCGTTGAAAATGAGGCCGCATGAATCGAAGCGTTCTCATTGTCATTTGCGATTTCCTTTTGCTGATGCTCCTGGCGAGCTCGCGCCTGGATCAGTTGCCTTCCATTAATTCCAATTTTCCGGACCGGCCCGAAATCCGCGATTACAGCTCAGTGCCGCCAGTTGCCGCAGCCGCCGCTCCCAAGCAAACCCGGCCGACCATTTCCGCCCGCACGGCTGATCTCCTGGACAGCATGAGGACATCCCTGGAACAGGAGCATTCCTCCCGCGAACAACTCGCCGCTATCCTTTCCCAAACCGAAGATGCCCTGCGCGCGCAGCAGCAACTCGCCGCCGAACGCGAGGCCGAACTTCATCGCAAGGAAATGAGCCTCCGCTCGAAGGAGGAGGAGGCGCGCCAGATCGAGCAGGCTCGCAACGCGCTCGCCGCGAATCTCCAGCAAGCCCAAACCAACCTCACACAAATTCAGCACCAGCTCGAAGCCACCTCCCTCGAAGCGCGCCTTTCCCAAACACGCCTCTCCACGGTCGAAAAGGACTACGCCGCGGCCCAAACCAACCTCGTTCAGCTCGAGAAACAGGTCTCCAGCAGCGGCGCCGAAGCGCGCCTGGCCCGCGAGCGCCTGGCCCAGATTGAAAACGATCTTCGTTCCCGTCAGGCCGAAGCCGATGAAGCCCGCCAGCGCATCCAGCAGGTCGAGCAAATGCGCCACGCCGCCGAACTCGAGCGCGAGAAAATCGCCGGTCAACTAAAGGTCGCCGAGAGCGAAAAGACCATGACTCGCCAGGAACTTGAAAGCGCCAAAGGTCAGATTCAAACCGTCCAGAAGGAAAAAGCTGAAATCCAGAAGGTCGCCGCCGAACTGGCCGAAGGCGTGGTCAAATTCGCCACCAACGAAGCTCTGCTCGCCAAAGAGATTCATGACAATCGTCCACTGACCGCCAACCTAATTTTTTCGCAGTTCCTCACGAACCGTGTAAACACCGATTTCCGCGCCAATCGCACCGGAATTCTTGGCCGCACGATCAGCCGCGATTCGCAAACCAAAACAGTTCTTCTCTCCGACGGAACACAAACCTACGCCCTTTATCACGTGGATGACACGCCCTTCCGCATCGAGGATTTTGGCAAAGACTGGGAGCGCCTTTTCGTCCACCTTTACCGCGGCAACGCGATTCTGCCCGTGCCCAAGCTTCAATTCCTTTCCATGGACCCGCGCATTGTTGTCGCTCCCGTCACC
>DASYTB010000276.1:0-4436 GCA_036002705.1 Verrucomicrobiia bacterium | reverse complement strand
CACCGGAATGATTTCGCTCGAAGAGGCGAAAGCTCGGATTCTGTCTTTCGTTCATCCGCTGGGGACCGAGCGTATTTCTGTTTCGCAGGCTCTGGGACGTGTTTGCGCTCGGGAGGTCCAGGCCGCCGTTGACCTGCCTGGCTTTGATAATTCCGCGATGGATGGCTACGCAGTGCAGTCGGCCGACACCAGGCAAGCCGAGGAGGTTTCGGTCGCGCTGAAATGCGCTGGCCGGATCGGCGCTGGCGAGAAGTTTGCCGGAACCGTGGTGCGCGGTACGTGCGTTCGCCTCTTCACCGGCTCGATGCTGCCTTCCGGCGCGGATGCCGTCGTGATGCAGGAGGATACAACCTCGAATGGCGACGTAATATCCATTCGGTGTTCGGCGAAGCCGTTTGAAAATGTGCGGTTAAGAGGCGAGGACATTCGGTCGGGTACGCCAATCCTTAATGCCGGCGAACGAATCACTGCGACCCGATCTTCCCTGCTGGCGGCCAGCGGCCGATCGGAGTTGGTCGTCCACCGGACTCCAACAATTGCTCTCATCGCGACCGGCAACGAGCTTCGGGAACCTGGTGAACCCCTGCAACCCGGCCAAATTCACGAGAGTAACCGCCTCTTGCTTTCTGGGTTGCTCGCTCCGCTCGGCTGTAGAATTTTGACTCTGCCGATTATCCGCGATGATCTGGAGAAAACGCGGGCTGCCCTGCAGGATGCGTTTTCGAAGGCAGACCTGGTCGTGACCACCGGAGGAGTGTCCGTCGGCGAATTTGATTTCGTCAAAGAAGCCTTCACAAATTTGGGTGGAAAACTCGAGCTCTGGCGGATCGCCATTCGCCCTGGGAAGCCGTTCGCTTTCGGCAGGGTCGACTCCAAATTTCTTTTCGGGCTACCCGGAAATCCGGTGTCCGCGCTCGTCACGTTTCTTCTTCTGGCCCGCCCGGCGATTCTCCGCCTGCAAGGAGCGTCCGATCTGAATCTGCCCGAGCTCGAAGGAGAGTTAAACGAGCCGGTTTCAAATCGCGGCGACCGCCGCCACTTCGTCCGCGTGCGCTGGAACAACGGCAGGGTTCGCGTGGCTGGTCCGCAGGCGTCCCATATGCTCGGCGCGCTTCGTGACGCAGATGGTCTGCTGGATGTCCCGCCGGACACATCATTGCTCACGGGAGCGCGCGTCAAAGTTCAAATCTGGGAAATGCTGGAATCGGCGAATAGGTTGTAAGGCTTGAGTCTTTTGAAAAAACGGTCAAGCTTGCTGCCATGCGCCTCGCGATCATCCAATTTAAACGGACGTTTTTTGGATTCCTCATTCTGTCCTCGATCGGGCTATCAGTCTTCGCGCAGCCGACTAATCACATGACCGCCGATGAACTTCGCGCTCTTCGCTTGCCCGACGTCTCTTTGCAGTCCGTGAAACATGTGATCCCCGATGGGCCGGGAGAGCCGGGGGGGGCGGCGCATATCGAAGTAAAAGGGCTTATCGGGGGGACTATTCGCTTTGAATTGCTGCTGCCGGATTCGTGGAATGGCCGGTTTGTGATGGGGGGCGGGGGAGGCTTCGTCGGCACCGTGCAGAACAGCGCGCGTGATTCGGTGAACCGCGGGTACGCGACCGTTGGGACCGATACGGGCCATCAATCACCGAAAGGTCACATGGCTGGCTGGGCCTATACGAACCTCGAGGCGCAGGTGAATTTTGGATTTCTGGCGGTGCATCGGACCGCCGCGGTGGCGAAGGAATTGGTTCGCCGTTGCTATGGCGCTGATCCGGCCTATTCATACTTCCTTGGTTGCTCACGCGGAGGAGGTCAGGCCATGATGGAAGCGCAACGCTATCCGAAAGATTTCGATGGAATCGTAGGCGGAGCCCCTGCGTTCAATTGGACCGGAATTGCCGCTGCGATGGTGCAAATCGCCAGGGCGCTTTATCCGGATCCGCAGCACCTCGATCATACCGTGCTCGATAGCGCGGCGCTCGAAAAGCTGGCCAGGGCGATCGTTGAACAATGCGATGAACAGGATGGGCTGAAGGATGGAATTCTGGAAGACCCGCCCTCGGCTCACTTTGACCTCGCAAAAGTCGCAGGACTGACGGATGAACAACGAAAAGCCATCGAAGCAATCTATCGCGGCGCATCGAGCGATAAGGGACCTATTTATCCTGGCTTCGCACCCGTGGCGGAATGCGATCCCGGGCAGTGGATCGCGTGGCTGGTCGGGCCATTGCCGCAGCTCGCGCAAGACCAGGTGGCGGATCTCACGTTCGCTTTCGGCACGCAGATTCTTAAATACCTGGTTTTTAACGACCCGGATTGGAATTACGCGACCTACGATTTCTCCCACTATGAAAGGGACAGCCGAGTCGCCGCTTCGTTCCTGAACGCGACGAATCCGAACCTCGACGGGCTCAGGAGGCGGAACGGCAAACTTATCATTTGGCATGGTTGGGCGGACCCAGCCCTACCGGCGCAGGGAACAATCGACTACTACCATCAGGCCGAGGCGAATGATCCCAACCTGATCGAGTACTGCCGGCTGTTCATGGTCCCCGGCTGCCTGCACTGCGGCGGCGGTCCCGGAGCGACCGAGGTGGACTGGTTGGGAACGATTGTCGATTGGGTTGAACACGGTAAGGCCCCGGAAAGGATTATTGCGAAGAAGCGAGAGCAGGGAACCGTGGCGATGACTCGCCCTCTCTATCCCTATCCGAAGCACGCGGCTTACGATGGAGTAGGGGATCCGAAGAGCGCCGAGAGTTTCGTCGCAAAATAAATCTACCGCTCGTGCGCTAGGGATTTTCTTCGGGGAAGGCCAATATGTTGGCGGAGAGTTTTTCGGGTTGCGGGCTGGCTTGATGATTCAAGCGTGCCTCCTCCCGGGCGAGTTCGCGGATCATCTTCTGCACTTCTTTCAGCGCTTCTTTTGCCGCCGGATAATCAAAGCTTTCGGAGGAGGTGATCAGCAACGTCAGAAGCTGTCGCGTGCGTGAAAGACTTTGGAGGGCGTTGGAAATGGCAGGGCTCATGGTGTCACTTGAGATTTCGGGCCACGAAGGAGGCGAGGCTGAAGTTTTTGACCTCAGGGTTTTCCCTAGCAAGGGTTGAAACAATGTGAATAATTGCTGTGAACAACCTCACGAAAGTGCCTGTTTTCCGCATTTTTTGGCCCATCCGATCAGCTCGTCGTACAACTCAGATTGGTCCTTTTCGGAGAGGGCTACTTCTTCCCAGGTTTCGACCCAGATCATGCCGAACGACTCCTCCACCGAAAAACCGCGGCGCAGGCAGGAACGCATGGAACGCTGGAATTTATCGCGAAAACGGTCCTTGGCGCTACACGTGGGAAACTGCGCAAAGTGATGAATTAGCGGACTCATGGCTGTGGCGTTCATGTGTGATCCACAGTGACTTTTTGGCGAATTTCCAGCAACGAAACCTTGTCAAAACTTATTCACGCAGTGCTCCGGAATTATCCACAGGCGAAAAAGGAATTTTACCCTTATTTTATCGAGTTGAAACGGAACCCGACCACCTTTTAAGGGAAAACCGGAGGGCTGGTATTCACCAATTTCTGATCCCGAATTTACGCGCTCGAACGAGGGCTTCGAGTCCAAAAGCCAAAAGGAAATTTGCAGCTCGAGGTGCTCTTCGTGTGCCCGGGCTTCCCCCGGGGGGGAACATCGATCCTGGATAATTTTGCCCTTTCGGCGGGCGTTTTTCGACTAGATGCCCGCTTCCGGATGGAAAAGAGGAAGAATCTGCACGGTTTCAGGCTGGCATGGCCGGTGCTTAACCGCCCGCCAGATGAATACAGTGGAAATTCAAGCTGAAAATCCGTTCGCCCTCGGAAGCGAAACTGTCATCCATCTCCCTTGCGGTCTGCTCGGGTTCGAACAATTTAAAAAATACGCGGTTCAAAGCAACTACGGCGAGGAACCATTTTATTGGCTGCAAGCCGTCGATGATCCCGCTCTTTGCTTTCTCACGGTCTCTCCCTTCGAAGTGCTTCCCTCTTACGAGCCGGATATTCCGGTGGAGGACGTGCGCTTCCTCGGGATCGAGTGCCCGGACGATGTTTTCCTTCTCAATATCATTACATTTCGGCGGCAGGGCCGTTCCACGGTCAACCTCAAAGGTCCTATCGTCATAAACCGCTTTTCCTTGATCGGAAAGCAGGTCGTGATTTCAAACGCAGCGGAATACTCGCTCCAGCATCCACTCCCCACCGAGTAACGCTATGCTAATCCTTTCCCGAAAACCTGGTGAAACCGTTGTGATTGATGGGCGCATTCGCGTGAAAGTCATTCGTGTCGAAGGCGAGGTGGTGAAAATCGGAATTGAAGCTCCGGCGGAGATCTCCGTTCACCGGCAGGAAGTGTACGACGAAATTCAACGCAACAATAAGGAAGCCTTGACCGAAACGCGCGTGGAAGTACC
>DASYTB010000275.1:0-32382 GCA_036002705.1 Verrucomicrobiia bacterium | reverse complement strand
GCCCGACCACTCCGCCGTGATCGGCTACGACGATCCCGAATCCGTCGCCCTGAAAAGCGGCTGGGCCATGACGAATGGATTGCGCGGCGTATTTTTCTGGGAGATCGGCGGAGACCGCCTCCCGGATGGTTCCAACCCGCTCCAGGAAGCCGCCCGTCGAAAACTGAACGAGCGTTAATGCGTTAGATCGATCATGGTCCGCGAAGAGGAAAGCGACCAGTTTTCTTGTCCCGATCTTTTTCGAGATGCCTAGTTTCAACAAGCGGCCGATCAGGCCGATTCGGCGCTTAAACGAGTTTTGATATCTCATCTTTGGCCGCTTGCTTTTTCTCCGCAGAGCCGCAATGCTCGGTACGCTGATTCACAGTTTGAAGGTTTTTTTATGAAAGCGCTCGTCTGTTCGCTCCTTCTTTGCATCACTACTCACCCATTGTTTGCGGAGGCACTCGACCATTGGGGTGAATCTCCACGCCCGCTGGGAAGCGGAGCCCCCATCTCGATCGCCTATGGGAATGGTCTTTTTGTCGCCTCCGGCCAGCAGGGAACGATTCTCACCTCAAGCAACGGAGTGGACTGGGCGCGGCAGAATTCGACAATCACGAACGACATCAGCCGCGTGAAATTCGTAAACGATCGATTCTTCGCGTTTTCGGTTGACGCCTCAGTAAGGCCGCCTTCTCCCCTCACGCTGACTTCGTCCGACGGAACAAACTGGAGTCCCCTGACAGCGACGATTGGCACCACGACAAACCTCGCGCTGCTGAAAGACGTCACCTTTGGCAATGGAGCATATTTTGGAATTCATTTCGCAACTGGACCCGTCGGACCGGGCGCGATCGGTCCGGTGATTGTCACATCGCCCGATCTGGTGCATTGGACGCAGGTGGGAACCGCAATTTTCGATGACATCGCATTCGGTGGCGGCGTATTCGTGGGAAGGGTCGACCAACCAGGCCCGAATATTCCGATTCTGTCCTTTTCCACCGACGCCCAAAGCTGGATGAAAACCGGCGCGCCGATCACTCTCACGCAGTTCGATTCGGAGATCACATATCAGAATGGGCTGTTCTTTACCTATAGGATCGATCTGACCTCGTCCACAGGCTGTATTTCATGCCCCGAGGCGAACGATCGATTCATTCTCTACTTCTCCCCTGACGGGATGAATTGGACCAATGGATTCAATTTCGGGGATGCGAACTTCACGCCCTTGAAAAATGCCGCGGGCGGCGGTTACGACGTCGTCCCGGCGGGCGGTTCTGTTTTCTATACCACGAATCTGGTGGATACCGGACGAGTGATCACAACCAATTGGACACAGGTGAGCCTGAATATCTCTGCGGCTGAAACCGGGTACTCGGATGTGGCTTTCGGAAACAATATTTTCGTCACGGTGAGTTTCGGGAAAATCTTCGTCTCGAATCCCGTCAGCGGAGTTGCGCCGCTCCGGCTGATCGCGCAGCCTCAGCCCCAAGCCGTAACGGCGGGCGGCACGGTTTCGCTGTCAGTCCTTGTTCAAGGCAGCGATCCGATTACCTATCAATGGCGCAGAAACGCAACGAATATCGCTGGTGCCACGAGTCGCGTTCTGACGCTGACAAATATCACCGTGGACTTGGCCGGCGAATACGACGTAGTCGTGACGAGCCCGTCCGGCACCTTGACCAGCGCTAAGGCCACCGTGACGGTGCAGTTCGCTGACGTGCATTTCTACGCCGGCGTGACGCTTCGCGGGAATCCGGGCGATAAATTCCTCCTCGAATACCAGGACCAGCTCGATCCGTCGGACTCGTGGCACGCGGCGGCGAATGTCACGCTGACGAATCAGCAATCGATTTGGTTTGACGCCGATTCCGTCGCCCATCCCAATCGCTTCTATCGCGCGACATTCCTGGGACCATGACCCATGCGCGCCTGACACTCACCCCAAGCGTTTTTTCGAGCGGGGGCAACCCCGGTGGATTCTTTAATAGGCCTTTCCTTTGAACGAGATTTCCGGCACTTTCGGACTATTCCCAAAAAGCGATGCAGCCGAGCAGGAAAAAATTGTTGGCGCTCTTCTTTAGTTCTCTCGCTGGCGCGACGTTGTGGTGGCCTCCCTGTCCGACGAACGCGGCTGAGGGGAGTTTTGGTGCAGCAGTTTCGAGTCGCCCGAACTCACCGCACTGGGCATTTCAACTTGTAAAACGGCCCGAGGTTCCGTGGATTGCCCGTGCTCCCATCGAACCGATCAATGCGATCGATTATTTTGTCCTCGCAAGACTGGAGAAGAGGGGTCTCTCGATGTCTCCGCCTGCCAGCAAGGCGCAACTGATCCGCCGCGTTACGTTCGATCTCATCGGCCTGCCGCCGACGCCGAGGGAGATGGATGAATTCGTGAATGATCGCTCCGACAACGCTTATGAGAAGCTGATTGACCGGTTATTGGCTTCCAAGCATTACGGGGAGCGATGGGGACGGCACTGGCTGGACCTCGCGCGCTTCGCGGAAAGTGACGGCTTCGAGCATGACGCAGCGCGCCCCTATTCCTGGCGCTATCGAGATTATGTGATCGCCGCCTTCAACAGCGACAAGCCCTACGACCGGTTTATCAAGGAACAAATCGCCGGAGACGAACTCTGGCCGGACAGCCCGGACGCGTTAACGGCCACCGGGTTTAATTTGCTCGGGCCGGATATGGTCGATAGCTCGGACCAGGTGCAGCGCCGTCATAATACGCTCAATGACATGACGGACACGACGTCGCTGGTTTTTCTCGGGCTGACGATTGGTTGCGCGCGCTGCCACGATCACAAGCTCGAACCGATTTCGCAGCGCGATTATTATCAACTGCAGGCGTTCTTCGGCCCCGCCAAATTCGAGCGTGACCAACCGATCCCGACGGCAGAGGTTCGTGCCGCCTACGAAGAAGCGCTGAAAAAAGCCGAGAACGATCCCAAAACGCTTCAGCTCGCCGCCCTGGAAAAACCGGTTCGGCAAAAGCTCTTCGAAGCGAAAGTGGCGAAACTTTCTTCCGAGGCGCAAATGGCCTACCAGACGCCCGCCGCGGAACGCAACGCGGAACAGGCCAACCTTGTTTTGGAGACACGCGATAAAGTCGTGATCACGGAAAAGGAGGTCGCGAACGCTTTCAGCGGAACTGAAAAGGAGGCGTGGAAGAAGCTCTCCACCGAAGTCAAAAGCCTGCCCAAGCCGTCGCCGTTGCCCAAAGCCATGACCCTGGCGTGTGGCGAGCCGACAAAGACCTTCGTGCTGCACCGGGGCGATTACAATCATCCGGAAGAGGAGGTCGAACCTGGGTTTCCGACGATTCTGGCGAATTCCACCGCGTTGAAAACTCCCGTATCCCGCGAACGAACGGCGCTGGCCGAGTGGATTGCGAGCCGGAATAATCCGCTGACCGCCCGGGTGATGGTGAACCGGATTTGGCAGCATCATTTCGGGCGCGGCATTGTCGGAAGCCCAAGCGATTTCGGCACGCGCGGCGATAAGCCATCGCATCCCCAACTGCTCGATTGGCTTGCGAGTGAATTCATGGATCACGGCTGGAGCATCAAGCACCTGCACAAACTGATGCTTATGTCCGCAACCTATCGGCAGCAGTCCGGCGGTGAAATCGCCGCCGATCCCGAGAACCGGCTCCTCTCGCACATGGACCGTTCGCGCCTGGAAGGCGAAGTGATTCGCGACAGCCTGCTCGCGGTCAGTGGCCAACTGAATCCGCAAATGGGCGGTCACGGAGTTTTCCCGCCGATTCCGAAAGAGCTTTTCCAAGGGGCGACAGGCTGGACGCCCAGCAAATCCTCCGAAGAAAATTGCCGTCGGAGCATCTATATTTTTGCACGGCGAAATCTGCGCTTTCCTTTCCTCGAAGTTTTCGACGCGCCCGATAACAATTTAAGCTGTCCTGTCCGCGAGCGCAGCACGACGGCCCCGCAAGCATTGACCTTGCTGAATGCAGACGACGTGGTAACCGCCGCCCGGCTTACCGCCGAACGCCTCGCGAAAAGCGGTCGCTCGCGGGACGAGCAGTTAGTGCAGGCCTATCGCCTTATTCTCGGGCGGTTGCCCACGGCGAAAGAAACGGACCTGGGCCGAAATTTCCTCGCGCAATATCCATTGGACGAATTCTGCCGCGCCCTGTTTAACTTGAACGATTTCGTTTACGTGAATTGAATGAACTGGTCCTCGCAATTCGACTGTCCCGGTCCGAGCGGCATGTTCGCGACTTCGCGCCGTTCCTTTTTGCGGCAGGCTGGCGGCGGTTTCGGTTTGCTGGCGCTCGCTTCGTTGTTGAAGAGCGAGAAGCTGCTCGCGGGAGCGAATCGGGCCAATCCGCTCGCGCCTCTCGAACCGCATTTTACGGCAAAAGCGAAGCGGGTGATTTTCCTTTTCATGTCCGGCGGGCCGAGCCATGTCGATCTTTTCGATCCCAAACCGGATTTGATCCGCCTCGCCGGCCAGCCTATCCCGGAATCCTTTGGCACTTTCAAAACTCGCCGCGCCGTCGCGAAAAACAAACTGCTCGCCCCCTGCCGTCCATTCAAATCGCGCGGTCAATGCGGCATGGAAATCTCGGATTTTCTGCCCAATATCGCGGAATGCGCGGATGACCTTTGTCTTTTGCGCGGCTGCTATGGCGATAGCGTCACCCATCCGGAATCGGTTTATTTGATGAACACCGGCTCGATCCTGATGGGCAAGCCAAGCCTTGGCGCGTGGACCTCCTACGGCCTGGGCACGGAGAACGAGAATATGCCGGCTTTTGTGGTCATGCCCGATCCCGCCGGCTGCGTGAAAGGCGGCGCGCCGGCCTGGAGCAACGGTTTTCTTCCCGCCGCCTATCAAGGCACGATTCTGCGCGGCGGCGCTTCCCCTATCCTCAACCTGAGCACGCCAACGGGCATCAGCGCCCAGCAGCAACTGGCCACCGTTAATTTCATCAATCAACTCAATCGCGAAAATCTGCCGCCCCGCGAAGAAAATTCGGAACTCACCGCCCGGATCAACGCCTACGAACTCGCTTACCGGATGCAAGCCCATGCCCCCGAGGTTGCCGATATCAGCAGCGAAAGCGAAGCGACAAAAAAACTTTACGGCCTCGACAACAAAGTCACCGCGGAATTCGGCCTGCGCTGCCTCCTCGCCCGCCGCATGATGGAACGGGGCGTGCGCTTCGTGCAACTCTACTGCGGAGATACGAATGGCTGGGACGGCCACAGCGATGTCGAAGGAAATCACAGCAAGCTCTGCGCACAGAGCGATCTACCGGTAGCCGGCTTGCTCAAGGACTTGAAATCGCGAGGTCTCCTCGATTCCACGCTGGTCATTTGGGGCGGCGAATTCGGCCGCATGCCCATGAGCGAAGGCTCCGACGGCCGTGATCACAACCCGCATGGCTTCTCCATGTGGCTGACTGGCGGAGGCGTCAAAGGCGGCCAGGTCATCGGCGCCACGGATGCCGTTGGTTTGCGCGCTATCGAGGAACGAACCCACGTGCACGATCTCCATGCGACAATCCTGCATCTGCTCGGAATCGACCA
Source organism: Verrucomicrobiia bacterium (assembly GCA_036002705.1). Classification (GTDB taxonomy): domain Bacteria; phylum Verrucomicrobiota; class Verrucomicrobiia; order Limisphaerales; family SXQI01; genus DASVNK01. The sequence goes on along the minus strand of DASYTB010000275.1, from coordinate 26,839 downwards.
TACGCGACTGACCTATATGCACAATGGCCGGGAAGAACGCCTGACGGACGTTGCCGGAAATGTGATCGAGAAGGCGCTGGCCTGAGTTAGCGTGTAAAGGATTTCGTAAAATCCTCGTCACTGGTCTGAACGACCTTTTTCTCGAACCGGGAGTTTTTAATCTTTTCTTGGAGCGCCTTTTCGTAAGCGGCGCTGTCCAGAGGCAGATGCACCGTTTGGCCAGTCCAGCTTGAATAAAGCGCGGCGTTGGCGATTTCAACGGAGTTCGTCCCTTCCTCGCCGCGAACGAATAATGGGCTCCCATCCAGAATCGCATCGACGAAGTTCTGCATAACGGTGGCGTGCTGAGCCGCCGCGTTCTCGACCGGGATTTCGACATTCCAAATATCGGGGCGGACAAATCCGGTCTTCGCGGTCTTGCTAAAATCCCGCATGGAAACTTCGTTTCGCGTGAATGTCATCTTTCCGGCTTCAAGCACAACTCTGCCGCGCTCTCCCGCGATTTCGAACCGGTTCGTGCCAGGCGCTTCGCCGGTGCTCGTCACGAATAAGCCGGTCGCGCCATTCGGGTATTCCATAAAGACCGTGACATTGTCTTCGACCTCGATGTTGTGATAACGCCCGAATTGGCAGAAGCCTCGGACGCACGCCGGCATCCCGACCAACCACTGCACCAGGTCGAGTTGATGCGGACATTGATTGAGCAGCGCCCCTCCGCCCTCCCCTTTCCAGGTCGCGCGCCATCCGCCGCTGGCGTAGTACGCTTCCGTGCGAAACCAATCCGTGATGATCCAATCCACGCGCACGACCTGGCCAAGTTCGCCGGACTCGATCAAGTGCTTGAGTTTTTTATAACGCGGCTCGGTTCGCAGTTGAAACATCGCGCCAAAAATGCGGCCTGTATGTTTTTTGTGCGCCGCGATCAGGCGTTCGCAATCTGCTTTATGCACGGAAATGGGCTTCTCAACCATGACATGAAGCCCTGCTTCAAAGGCGGCAATTCCAAAAGTGGTGTGGGAATAATGCGGCGTGGCGATTAGCACGGCATCGACCTCGCCCGAATGAATCAATTCCTCGCCGGAGCTGAATATCTTCACCGGTTTATACTTTTCCAGCTTTGACAGTGTAGTGCTCGCCAAGGCGGTTAATTCGCAGCGATTGACCTTATTTTGGAGCAGATAATCGGCATGGTACTTTCCCATATTCCCCATGCCTATGATTCCAACCCGAACTTTGTTCATGATGCGACCTCCTCCCGCGCAGTGTCAGAGAATGCGCCAGAAGGCGAAAGCCAAATCTGCGCGCATGCGACCGCTTGTGGCCTTTGCGAAAACAGGGAATTTTTCAACAGGCTGCCAAGATCGCGGTCAAATCAACGTGTTGCGAACCTTGGATGCCATTGTCCTTATCCCGGCGCTTGTTTTCGCCTTTCGCATCTCCGCACTTGGCAATTCGCTTTCTTTACAAAGCCCAATCGAAACGACCTTTAACTTCGCTGCCGGGCGCGGCGATTGTCTCTTCATCACGGTCAGTTCCGAGGACGGCAATGAATGGCTCTTCGGTGTGGATACTGGCTCTCCCGTAACAGTCCTGGATCGCTCGTTCGAACCTATTCTCGGTCCGTCTATCGGCCATAAGCGCCTCCGTTACGCCTGGTTCGAAAATGCGACCGGCGCAAAATTCCGGTCACCCCACTTGAAGCTTGAAGGCCAGCCATTGCGCCTCGGCAAAACCGTAATCACGGATGACCTTTCCCGGCTCTGTCCCGGACGCCCTCTTGCCGGAATTCTCGGGTTGGATTGCCTCAAACAGTATGCACTCAGCCTGAACTTTCGCACTCATCATCTTACACTCACTCCCGAGGGCGGCGGCGTTCCCGGCGCCCCCGTTCCCATTCCCAGCCCCGCAGGTCTTGAACTCCCGCTTTCCCTAACCTCGGGACGAGCCCGCGTCCTCACCACCATCTTTGGTGAGCGCGTTGATCTCTGCTTCGACACTGGCGACCCTGTCGATGCGGAGCTCGGGCCTGATCTGTTTCGACGAGCGTTGAAAGAACAGGGCTTGATTTCCTCCAATCACTGGCCGTCAGCCACCGGACAGCTCATCGAGGAAATCGAGGTTCAAAATGGCTCCTGGAACAGTTTTCATTATACAAACTTGATTCTAAGCCTTGCCCATCCGGTCAACAGATTCAGAGTCAACATTGGCGGGCGGGAGTGGGGCTTTTGGAAAACAACCGAGAATATGGCCGGGCTTCGCTGGCTCGCCCGCCACGATGTCGTCTTCGATTTCCCACGCCGTAGACTCTATCTCGACCAGCACAGCACCGGTCCACTCCCTTCCAGCACAGAGGAAACCCCCGCGACTCTAGCTTGGTGGGAACGCGCCAAACTCTCCCCAAACATTTCCAGCGCTGAACTCGCGAAAATTCTGCTCGCCGCGCCAGCCATTCACCCCGTGGGCCTGCTCTCTCCTTCGTTTCAATGGGCGCGCCTTCAGCGAGAATTGAAAAAGTTGCGCATCCAGCTCAACCCATCCGAAACGTTGCGTGGTCTTGAGCTGGAACCCGCTGATTACCACCTCGAGTTCACGTCGGAACCATGCTCAACCAACCAGACAAAATTGACTCTTGAAGTCCAGGAAGCCCCGCCCGGCCCCCATCCCTTCCGCGCAGGTAACGACACGATCCTTCTGCTGCACGATTACAACAGCGAAAAGTCCCTTCTCACCTGGTGGGCCTACATCCTGGCCCAGCAAGGTTTTCGCACCGTCGCGGTTGACCTCCGCGGCCACGGCGAGTCGTCGGGATCGCGAGTCACGTATGGATCGAAGGAATTGGCTGACCTCCGCAAAGTCCTTGACCGGATTCAGGAAACGCATCCGCATTCAAATATGGGGGTTCTCGGTTTGGGCTACGGCGCCAGGCTGGGTCTGATGCTCGCCGCCCACGATTCACGCGTAAAAACTGTGGTTGCCATTGCTCCCGAACTCGATCCGGCCCTCGCGATGGAACGGGCAGCGCGCGCCCACTCCCTCACCACCACCGCGCTTTCAGAAGCCATTGTGCTTGCCGCCCAATCCCTCTGGACGGACTGGTCCACCCTGTCGGCACGGAACGCCCTCACTGCGATGACGCAACCCGTCTTCCTCATCGGGGGCCGGAAAGATCAAATCGTCCTACCCTCCGAGTTGGAGCACCTGCATCGCGTCAACCCTCCCAATTCTCAACTCCTCCTGGTCAAGGACGCCGATCACGATCAAATTGCTTACTGGTTGCACGAGATCGCCATCCCGGTCCAAAACTGGTTCCACCGATGGCTTCCTACTTAGCCTTCACATCGTAGCAGAACAAAGCATCCTGATCGCGGATGAATAGTTTGCCGTTGGCGAGAACCGGGTGTGTCCAGGCCGGTTGTTTCGTGCGGTCGGGTTGTTCGAAGCGACCACGCTCAAGGTATTCCCTGGTGCTCGGTTCAATGAGCAGCATGGCGCCTTGCTCCGTGCGGTAGTAAATGCGGTCATCGGCGAAGGCGACGGATCCTTTCGTCGCCCGGCGTTTGTCGGGATCGCGTTCATTCCAAAGAACGTCGCCAGTTTTGAAGTCGAGACAAGCGAGATAGCCGCCGCCATTGCCGCCGTTGGAACCGTAGAGAGCGCCGTCAATGACCAGAACGCCGCCATGGTGATTTTCCATGTTTTTGGAGAACCACACCTCGTTGGCTTTGATGCCACCATTTCCGTCCTTGCTTAGCTTCACCAACCCGCCACCCGTTCCGTAGGCCGAGGCGGCAAACACCATGCCGTCGTGGTAGAGCGGCGTCGAACAGTTGATGCCGGCTTTGCTGGCAGGCCGATCATAGCGCCAGAGCAATTTCCCGTCGGACGACGCGACGCCGACCAGCGACTTCGCGGTCAATTGCACGTACTGACGCTGCCCCTCGAAGTCGATCGCGATGGCCGAGGCATAGGCCGCTCCCGAATCCCTGAAGCCGGGACGCCCGCCCCCGCGCCTGCCACCGTCTGGACCTTCGGAATTCCCGCCTGTCGGATCAGGCACTTTGGTTTTCCAGATTGTCTCGCCGGTCAACTTGTTCAGGGCCACAAGGGTCGCCTCTTTGCCACCCGGCGTGCAAACGACCTTGTCGCCGTCCACAAGCGGCGATTCGTTATATCGCCAGGTCGGGATAACGCCGCCAAAATCGCCCGCCAGACCGCGCCGCCAGATGACGCTGCCGTCTTTGGCCTGAAGGCACGCCAGGTCGCCGCTTTGACCGAGGACGTAGAGCCGATCTCCATCCACCGTCGGCGAACACCCGGCGCCTTCTTTTCCCTGCGGCATGCCCTCCGTTAGGGCCGGTCCGAGGCGCGCCGCCCAAACCTCCTTGCCGTCCGTCTCAGACAAGGACCAAACGAATTCGTCGCCGTTACGATTGCTCATGCCGTAAATCCGCCCTCCCGCGATGGAGGGACCGCCATAGCCACCACCCAACCCCTTGATCTTCCAAACGAGGGGCGGCCCCTCCTTCGGCCATTCCTTAAGCAATCCCGTCTCCTTCGACACGGCATTCCGGTCGGGACCCTGCCATTGCGGCCAGTCAAAGCCCGCCGCGAAAAGCGAAATCGGTCCGGAAATCGTCACGGCAGCGATAAAAGCTGAGAATCGAGAGTTCTTGTTGATCAGGATCGACATTTTTTCAGTGGTTAGAACCAAAGACCTTTCGGCGGTCGTTTTGGTTACGGATTCTTCTCATGAAGAGATCGAAACATTTCCTCACCGGGGTTTGTTTGCCAACAACATATGCATGGTCTCGCTGCCTATCTTCGCTCCATTCGTTCCGCCTGTTTATCCAAGGCTTCCTTAAACCTATCGCGGCCTTTAGCCTCAAGGGCAGAGTAATCGGCAGCACCGGATTGCCTGATCGTTCATTTGCCGGTTGACGCCAAAGGCTGCGCTCCCGATTCTCTCTCTCGCTCGTATGCAGAAGATCGAACGCGCGCTTCTTTCCGTTTTCGACAAAACCGGCCTTGTGCCTTTCGCAAAAACTTTGGCGGAGGCCGGCGTGGAACTCATCTCCACGGGGGGTACAGCCAAAGCCCTTCGTGAAGCCGGGCTCAGCGTCAAAGATTTGAGCGAACACACGGGCTTTCCCGAAATGCTCGATGGTCGCGTAAAGACACTCCATCCCCGGGTCCATGGCGGACTTCTCTATATCCGCGGCAACGAAGCGCACGAGGCCGCCGTCCGGCAGCACAACATCCCGCCCATCGACCTCGTGGTGGTGAACCTGTACCCCTTCGAACAAACCGTGACAAAACCGAACGTCGCGCTGCACGAGGCGATTGAGAACATCGATATCGGAGGCCCCTCCATGCTCCGTAGCGCCGCCAAGAATCATGACAGTGTGACGGTCATCATTGATCCCGCGGACTACCCAATGATCGCGGAACAAATCCGCACGACGGGCAACACGAGCCTCGAGACGCGGCGAAGGCTCGCCGCGAAAGTATTTGCGCGCACATCCGCCTACGACGGCGCGATTGCGACGTACTTGAACCAGGCATTTAAGCTTGCTGGCGCGGAACCGTTACCGGCGCGGCTCCAAATCGAGGCCAGCAAATCGCAGTCGCTTCGCTACGGTGAAAACCCTCATCAGAAGGCGGCGCTTTACGGCCGTTTCAATGAGTATTTCTCACAACTTCATGGAAAGGAGCTTTCGTATAATAATATCCTCGACCTAACGGCTGCCGCGCAACTCATCTGCGAGTTTGAAGCCGACCGGCCGACGCTCGCAATTCTTAAGCATATGAATCCATGCGGCGCCGGACAGGGAAATGACCTTCGGGAAGCCTGGGAAAAAGCCTATGCAACGGATCGACAGGCGCCCTTCGGGGGAATTATCGCGGTGAATGGACCTCTTGATCTCGGGTGCGCCGAGGCGATTTCGGAAATCTTCAGCGAAGTCATTGTTGCTCCGGAATTCAGTCCGGAGGCCCTGGCTGTTTTGCAGAAGAAAAAGAATCTGCGCTTGCTGCGAATGTTGAAGAATCCCGCGAAGGCGCCGGGCGGCGACGTTCGGTCGGTGGGCGCGGAATCGTTTCTGATGCAGGAGCGCGATTTGAAGGCGACGAGCGCGAACGATCTGAAGATCGTCACGAAGCGCAGGCCTTCGGATTTGGAATTGCAGGCGATGCTCTTTGGGTGGCGGGTGGTGAAACATGTGAAGTCCAACGCCATTCTTTACGTTGGCCGGGACCGCACTTTGGGTGTCGGCGCCGGACAAATGAGCCGGGTGGACTCCAGCCGGATCGCGGTCTGGAAAGCCGGCGAAGCCCGCCTTTCGCTCAAGGGCAGTGTTATATGCAGTGACGCCTTCTTTCCGTTTGCGGACGGGCTGGTGGCCGCAGCGGAAGCTGGCGCCACAGCGGCGATTCAGCCGGGCGGCTCCATTCGCGATCCGGACGTGATCGCGGCGGCGGACGAACGCGGCATGGCGATGGCGTTCACGGGCGTGCGGCACTTCAGGCACTGAAAAACATTTCATTTGTAGAGCAGGTACTTTTCGCGCCGTTTCTGAAATTCTTTCAGGGCTTCGACCCACGAATCCTTTATTTGCTCAAGGGATTGATCGTTGTGAATTGCGTCAATCGTGGGCTTGTGGACCAGGAGCCGATTGAACTTCGCCAGGTCAAAATCATTCGGGTACATACGAGACAAAACGCGGGCAATTGTGATTCCGACGCTGACCACATCGCATTTTCGTCGGTCAGTTAGAATGATGCTCGCGCCTTTGCAGACTTTCCCTTCGAAGGTGCTGCTTGTGGGCGTGAACGTGACTGGAATGAAGCGCACGCCGGGGAGGCCCGCGGCATTTAGCTCGATGACAAAGGAAGAATCACTGATATAAGGCGCGCCGATTAGCTCGAACGGCGTATCCGTGCCTCGGCCCACGGAAAGCGGGGTTGTTTCGAGGAGGCCAACTCCGGGATAGAGGATGGCTTCGGCGAGGTTCCGCATGTTGGGCGAGGGGTTTATCCAGGGGAGTCCGTCGCGATCAAAAAACCAGTTGCGTCGCCAGCCTTCCGCCGGAACAACCGTGAGATCAGCATGGAATTCGCGCTCGTCGTTGAACATGCGCGCGAGTTCGCCTATCGTCATTCCGTAGCGCACGGGAATGTTATGCCAGCCGGTGAAGCTCGTCTCACCATCGAGCACTGGGCCTTCGACCTTGTCCGCATCAATTGGATTCACGCGATCGAGCACAAAGAATTTCTTTTTCGCCTTGGCGGACGCCTCAAGGCAGTTGCCCATGGTCGAAACGTAGGTGTAAAAGCGGCAGCCGACATCCTGAATATCGAAGACGAGCGCATCCAAATGAGCGAGTTGCTCCGCGCTGGGACTGCGCCGTTCCCCATATAAACTATAAACGGGCAGCCCGGTCTTTTCGTCTTTGCTATCACCGACCTTCTCATCGTAAACGCCGCGGATGCCATGCTCGGGGCTGAAGAGTGCCACGAGTTGAACGCCCTCGGCTTTGGCGAGGAGATCGATCGTCGGGACGCGGTCGCGATCCGTACCCGTCTGATTCGTGATTAGCCCGACTTTCAATCCTCGCAACGGAGCGAAGTGATCGCGTTCCAGAACGTCGATGCCATTGAGCACATGGGTTGTCCCAACGTCGGAAAAATCAAAATCCTGCACCGCTTCGGCGGCCAAAGTGCCCAATTGAGACCTCAGATGAATGACATTGCCGGATTCGTCGGGATGATTTCGGTTCGAGAGAAGGATGACGAACGTGCGGGAAAACGGATCGATCCAGACGGATGTGCCGGTCCAACCGGTGTGGCCGAAGGAGCCAATGGGAAAGACCTGTCCGCGCGGGCCGGCGTAAGGCGAATCGATATCCCAGCCAAGCCCTCGCCGCACCTGCACGCGAGCGGGAGATTGAATGCTGGTGAAAAGCGCAATGGTTTCGGGTTTCCAAACGCGAACGCCGTCCAATTCGCCGCCGTTCAGGAAGCACCGAGCCAAACGCGCCAAATCACTCGCGGTTGTGAAAACTCCGGCATGGCCAGCGACTCCGCCCATCCGGCGGGCCGTGGGATCGTGAACCTCACCGCGAAAGACGTGGTTTCCAGATCGCTCGGTTGGAGCAATTCGCTCCAGCTTCATTTTCGGCGGAAGAAATTCGGTGTCGATCATCTTAAGAGGACGAAAAACGTTTTCGACTGAAAACTCGTTGAGCATTTTTCCTGAGACGCGATGCACCACTTCGCCAAGGACGATGAAATTGATATCACTGTAATGGAAAACAGAACCTGGTTCCGTGACGGGGCGCTCAGCGCAGGCGAGCCTGATGCCTTGCTCGTAGCCGTGCCATTCCGTATCGCGCGGGAGCCCGGGCCGCAGTCCGGAGGTGTGGGTGAGGAGATGGCGAAGCGTGATTTTATCTTTTTCCTTCTGAGCGAATTCCGGGATGTATTTCGCCACCGGTGCGTCAATCTCGATTTTTCCCTGCTCGACAAGGAGCATGATCGATGGGGTGGTGACAAGGACTTTGGTGAGGGAGGCGGCATCGAAGATCGTGTCTTCGGTCATGATTTCGACGCTCGGAAAAACGACGCGATTACCGTAGGCACGGAGGTACGTCCGGCCGTTGTGCTCAAGCCAGAACACGCCGCCAGGGAGTTCCTTCCTGGCGAGGCTTTGCTGAATGGTGTCGTCGATCTCACGCAGCTTTTCGGGCGAAAATACGCCAGGTTGCTTATCGACCTGCTCGGCTTGGCCCCACGGCAGGAGCAGCAGAACGCAAACAACTAAAACTCTTCCGGTTTTCATTTCGGTGCTAATACGGGAGCACTTTTAAATGAAACTTCCAGCATGCCAATTCAATATCGCTCTGCCCGTCGTCGGTTTTGTGCAAGGAAATCTGGAATGGAATTCGCGAAAAACCCGGATAGCCTTGGTCGCGGGCTTTGGCGGTTTCACAAGGCGCATTTCGGTGCGCTTTTTTATTTTGCTGGTTTCCCGCCGAGCGCCGCTACCGCTGTCTCAAGATAACGTGATTTTGCGCTCAGCCTCACGACTCGTTCGCGCATTGACGGGGTGATCTGAAGATCGCGGATCATCGGCGCGAGAAGTGTCAGAGCATAATCATCTTCGCCCGTTTTCTCAAACCGGTCGAGTACTTTGGAAATAAACGCCGCGCTCTCCCTGGCGATTTGCCGCCGTGCATCCGTCTGGGTCGTCTTCAAAAGGTACATCAGCAGCACCGCCGATTCAGTGCGTTGCCGCGGGTCGCCGGACAAGATCTGCTCACGCAGGACGCCGCTCAGCGGAATGACAATCTCCGGAATGCTGCTGGCGGTGAAGAGCGCGCGATAAGCAATCTGTCCGCGGTCCTCGGTTAAGTAGGGCCAGCGAAATCGCGTCTTTTGCAGCAGGTTTTGCAGCTTCGCGCGCATGGCCGAATCGCGTTCTCGCAACCACGCGGCCAATAGAGGGACGGCCCTGGGGCCGAAATTTTCCAGAACTTTGAAATCATTGGCGAGATACCAGACCCGCCCTCGGGCAACGATCGGCTGGCCATAAAGGTATTCCGATAGATGCTTTCCGTTGTAAATTGGGTCCGGAGGGGCAGTCAGCCAAAGCCAGAGCATCGGCAGAATGAGGACAAGAGCAAAGCCGGTTGCCATCGCCACCACGGTTTTCCTGCTGGAAATCCTCGGATTCACCCGGATGCTTTATGGCAAGCTCGGCAATTCCCGTCAATCTTCTGAATTTTCTTTTGACAGTTAGTGAGCGTCTGCTAACCTCTACGGGTGCGCCAGAAGCGTCTGACCAGCGAGGAGCGGAAACGAGCGATCATTAACGCGGCGCTCCCGTTATTCGCGGAGAAGGGATTTGGGAAGACGACGACGCGGGACTTGGCCGAGGCCGCTGGAATTTCCGAACCGCTCCTTTACAAACACTTCCCGAGCAAGGAAGCGCTGTATCGCGAGATTCAGGATTTTAGCTGCCGCGAAACAGACCCGATCACCTCGAAATTGAGGAGCTTGCCGCCTTCCGGCTCGGCCCTGGTGCATCTTGTTTACTTCCTGACTCGCCTGCTCGTCCAGGAAAAACCCGGCGATGCCATCTCGTGGGAAATGCGATTTCGCTTGATGATTCACAGCTTTTTAGAGGATGGTTCCTACGCGCGGCTGATGCACCGCAACCGTTTCGAACCATTTTGCGCACAGATCGTCCGCTGCATTCAAGCCGGCATCAATTCGGGGGAGATCACGCCAGGGCCGACCGGCGGGATGAACGCCGCTTATTTTGCGCATCACGTGGGCGCCTGGATCGCTCTCACGAACTTGCCGGGAAAGCCGACGCTGAATTACGGCGTGGGGAAGAAGGACCAAGAGAATTTGGTTGAGGAGGCGGTTTGGTTTTGCTTGCGTGGGATGGGAATGAAGGATGAAGCGATCAAAACGCATTTCAATTCACGGGCGTTGGGACTTTTTTTCTAAGCGGCGCTCAAAGGTGAGCAGATGATCACGAGAAAGGATGTTTTAACAATGAAGCCGTCCAGAATTTCAATTTGTCTCGCCCTCGTGGCGGGAGCGATGGGCTGCGCGAAAAAGGCCGCCGCGCCCATGGCGCCGCCGCCGCCCCAGGTCACCGTCAGCCAGCCCGTGCAACGCGATGTAACCGAATGGGACGAATATCCGGGGCGTCTGCAAGCCGTCGAGGAAGTCGAGGTTCGCGCGCGAGTCAACGGTTATTTGCAAGCCATTCACTTCAAGGATGGAGCCGAAGTGCACAAGGGAGATCTGCTTTTCACCATTGACCCGCGCCCTTACACGGCCGAGCTGGATCGCGCCAAAGCCGAATTGAACCGCGCCCAGACAAGGCTGGACCTGGCCGTCAACGATGCCCAACGTTCCGAACGGTTGCTCAAATCGAAAGCCGTTTCCGAAGAGGAAGCGGATTCCCGAGCGAAGGCCCAACGCGAAGCCGAAGCGGCGCTGGTCGCCGGCAAAGCCGCGATGGAAACCGCCCAGATCAATCTGGACTTCACGCGGATTACCGCGCCCATTGACGGTCGGATTGGCCGTCGAATGATCACGGAGGGTAACCTGGTCAATGGCAACCAGGGACAATCCACGCTGCTGACGACGATTGTTTCTCTTGATCCCGTTTACGTCTATTTCGATGTTTATGAACAATCGGCCCTCAAATATCAAAGGCTGACGGGCGAGAAAAAATTGAAACTCGCGGAAAACGGCAAATTGCCCGCCGAACTGGAACTGGCGAGCGAAACAAATTTTCCCCACAAAGGTTTCGTCGATTTCGTCGAGAACCAGCTTGATTTTCGCACCGGTACATTGCGGATGCGCGCCATCTTTCAAAACCCCGGCCCCAATCGCCTGCTTGAGCCTGGCTACTTTGGGCGCGTGCGACTCCCAGGCAGCCCTGAGTACAAGGCTCTCCTGATCACGGACCTGGCGGTCGGAACGGACCAGGCCCAGAAGTTTGTTTATACTTTGTCTTCCAGCAACACGGCGGCTTACCGCCCCGTAAAACTCGGCCCTTTAATCGACGGTCTCCGCGTCGTCTATCAAGGGTTGCAGCCGCCCGACAAAATAATCGTTAATGGCCTAATGAGCGTGCGCCCCGGCGGTCCCGTAAACCCGCAGGAAGCGCCGATGACCGGCGAAAACAAACCAGCCATAGCCTCCCGGTAACCCACTACACGCAAAAAGGCGGAAGAAAAATATGCGTTTCGCTCATTTCTTTATTAACCGGCCAATTTTCGCGTCGGTCCTTTCGATTGTGATCGTGATCGTTGGCGCCCTCGCGCTGATCCAATTGCCTATCGCGCAATTTCCGGACGTGGTTCCGCCCACCGTGATCGTCACCGCGCGTTATCCCGGGGCGACCCCACGAGTGCTGGCGGAAACCGTTTCAACGCCCATCGAACAAGAGGTTAATGGCGTCGAAAACATGCTTTATATGTCCTCCCAATGCGCGGCGGACGGCAGCATGACTCTGACGGTGACCTTCAAGCTCGGCACGGACATCGACAAAGCACAGGTCCAGGTCCAGAACCGCGTGGCCGTGGCCACACCGCGCCTGCCTGAGGAAGTGCGGCGATTGGGTGTCACCACCGCCAAACGTTCACCAGATATCACGATTGTCGTGAATCTCATCTCGTCCGACGGGAGCCTCGATAAACTTTACATTGATAACTACTCCTATCTGCAAGTGAAGGACGTGCTTTCGCGGCTCCCGGGCGTCGGCAACGTGACGGTGTTCGGGGCGAGGGATTACAGCATGCGCGTTTGGCTCGACCCGGAAAAGGTTGCCTGGATGGGTTTGACCGCGAGCGACGTCGTCAACGCAATTCGCGAGCAAAATACCCAGGTTGCGGCGGGCATCATCGGCCAACCACCCATGAGCGCCGGCGTGCCTTTTCAATTCACCGTCAACGCCGAAGGCCGTCTCGTCAGCGAAGATGAGTTCCGCAATATCATCGTCAAGAGCACGCCGGACGGGCAGATCACCCGTCTCGCGGACGTCGCGCGGATTGAATTGGCCGCTCGTGACTACAGTATGGACAGCAAGCTGAATGGCCAGCCGAATGCCTCCCTCGGAATTTTCCAGTTGCCCGGGTCAAATTCAATCGAGACCTCCGACGCCGTCCATGACGCCATGGAGCAACTGAAGAAACGGTTCCCTCCCGGTCTTGACTATCGCATTGTGTTCGATACCACTGGCTTCACGCGCGAGTCGATCCGGGCTGTCATCCACACCTTGATCGAAGCGATCCTGCTCGTGGTCCTCGTCGTGGTTATTTTTCTCCAGAGCTGGCGCGCTTCGATCATCCCGCTTTTGGCCGTGCCGGTTTCGCTGATCGGCACGTTTGCTGCGATGCATGCCCTTGGGTTTTCCCTAAACAACCTCTCACTCTTCGGATTGGTGCTCGCGATTGGCATTGTGGTCGATGACGCGATCGTCGTCGTTGAGAATGTCGAGCGGAATATTGAACTGGGGCTTTCGCCAAAAGAAGCGACTCATAAAGCGATGGATGAAGTCAGCGGCGCGGTCGTGGCGGTGGGCCTTGTGCTGGCGGCGGTGTTCGTTCCAACGGCATTTATGTCGGGCATTACCGGGCAATTCTATCGCCAGTTTGCCTTGACCATCGCAATTTCGACCGTCATTTCCGCTTTTAATTCGCTCACCCTCAGCCCCGCGCTCTGCGCTCTGTTGCTCCAACCGCACGGCGCGCGGCACGACCTGGTCACTCGTTTTCTCGACCGGGCCTTCGGCTGGTTTTTCCGCGGCTTCAATCGCGCCTTTTCGTGGACCGCGAACACCTACGCGTCCGTGGTCGCCCGGCTCATTCGGTTCGCGGCGGTGGCTTTGCTTGTTTATGCGGGGTTACTCGTGCTGACCTATTTTGGGTTCAAAATCGTCCCCAGCGGTTTCATTCCACAACAGGACAAGGGTTACGTCGCCGCCATGGTGCAATTGCCGGACGCTGCTTCGCTGGAGCGCACGGGCGACGTCGTGGATCGGTTCAGCAAAATCGCCCGCGAAACGCCCGGAATTAAAGCGACGATCGACCTCGCCGGCCTCTCTCCGATCAGCCTCACCTCGAGTCCGAACGCCGGCACGATCTTCATCATTCTTGATGATTTCGACGAGCGGATGAAGAAAGGGCTGACCGCGACGAAGATCGTGGCGGATTTGCGCCGGCGGCTCGCCGTGATCCAGGAGGCATTTTGCGGTGTTTTCCCGCCGCCCGCCGTGAACGGTCTCGGGATTGTCGGCGGTTTTAAGATGCAGATCCAGGATCGCGGAGGCGCCGGTTTGCAAGCACTGCAGACCGCCACTTACGCCCTGATGAACGCGGCCAACCAGGACCACCGGCTGCAAAGCGTTCTTACCTCGTTTCGCGCCAACACCCCCCAGCTTCAGGTTACGGTGAACAAACCGCGCGCCAAGGCTATGTCCGTCGCCTTGAGTGATATTTACGAAACGCTCCAAATTTATCTCGGTTCTCTTTACGTGAACGACCTGACCCTTTTCGGTCGCACCTACCAGGTTACCGCCATGGCCGACGCTCCGTTTCGCCGCGAACCTAGCGACATCCTTCAGCTCAAGACCCACAATGCCCAGGGTGGAATGGTCCCGCTCGGTTCCGTGGTCGATGTCAGGCCGACCACCGGACCAGACAAGGTGGTTCGCTACAATATGTTCTCGAGCTCTGAATTAACTGGCAACGGCGCGCCCGGTGTAAGCTCGGGCGAGACCATCAAAATCATGGAGGATTTGGCCGCTCGAACGCTTCCGGCTTCGATGGGTTTTGAGTGGACCGAACTCACGCTGCAGGAAATTCTCGCGGGCAACACAGCCGTTTACATCTTTCCCCTTTGCGTTCTCTTCGTCTTCCTCACGCTCTCGGCGCTTTATGAGAGCTGGTCGCTGCCGCTGGCGATCATCTTGATCGTGCCGCTCTGCATTTTGTTCGCGCTGGCCGGCGTTTACATCGGTGGCATGGAGAACAATATCTTCACGCAAATTGGTTTTGTGGTGCTGGTCGGGCTTGCCTGCAAAAACGCCATTCTCATTGTCGAGTTCGCGCGGCAACGGCAGGAGGCGGGGCTTTCCCGAACCGAGGCCGCCATTGAAGGCAGCCGCTTGCGTTTGCGCCCGATCCTGATGACGTCGTTCGCGTTTATCTTCGGCGTGATTCCGCTGGTGCTTTCCACCGGCGCGGGCGCGGAGATGCGGCGCGTTCTCGGAACCGCGGTCTTCAGCGGCATGTTGGGTGTGACGCTCTTCGGGATTTTTCTCACGCCGGTTTTCTATGTCGTGATCCGGCGAATTACCGAAGGCAAACGCGAGATTCGCCGCGAGGCTGTCTCGCACATTCACGGCCAGGAACAAATTGCGTGAGACAAGGGTTAATCAGATGCGCGCGAAATTACAAATAATAACGGGGTCGGCTCTCCTTTCATTGCTGGCCGCTTGCGCGGTGGGGCCGGATTATCACCAGCCGAAAACGACGGTCAGCGCCGAATTCGGCCGTGTCGGCGAAGCCCAGTACTCAACCAATACGCCGCTCGTTCAATGGTGGAGCAGCTTCAACGATCCGCTCCTGATCCGCCTGGTCCAAACCGCCCTCACGAATAATCACGATCTTCGCATCGCGGCCGCGAATCTCAACGAGGCGCGCGCTCTGCGAAGGCAGGCGCAATTCGATCTGCTGCCCGTTCCTCAAGCCACCGCTGGTTACACCAAGGAGCAACTCAGCCCGGCTTCGTTTCCGGGGTTCACTTCGCAACCGCTTCGGGCCTCATTTTTCGATGCCGGCTTCGACGCGCTTTGGGAGCTCGATTTATTCGGCCGAGTCCGCCGCTCGGTGGAATCGCGCACCGCGGCGATGGAGGCATCTGAAGCGTCGCTCGAAGCCGTCCGCGTTTCCCTCACCAGCGAGATCGCGCGGAACTATTTTGAATTGCGCGGCCTGCAAAATGAACTCGCTGTCGCCTACAAAAACGTCACCAACCAACAGGAAACGGTCAATATCACCCGCGCTCGCCTCGAAGGTGGTCGCGGCACGGAACTGGACGTGGCGCGCGCGCGTTCCATTCTGAACAATACTCTGGCCATCATTCCTCCGCTCGAGACCTCTGTAGCTGAAGCGATCCACCGGCTCGGCGTTCTCACCGGCCAACAGCCGACTGCCCTTCGGGCGGAATTGACGCCGCCCGGCTCTTTGCCCGCGCTGCCGAACGTTGTGAATATCGGCGATCCGAATGAATTGCTCCGCCGCCGGCCTGACATTCGCATTGCGGAACGGAACCTCGCCGCCGCCACCGCGAATATTGGGGTTTCGGTCGCCGATCTTTTCCCGCGCGTCACCTTAAACGGTCAGTTCGGCTGGGAAGCCTCGAATTTCAGCGCCCTTGGAACCGCGAACGGCGAAGCCTGGTCTTTTGGCCCGCGCATCACCTGGGCCGCCCTTGACCTCGGACACGTTCGCGCGCGCATCCAGGCCGCCAACGCCCGCGCCGAGTCCTATCTGGCCCAATACGAGCGCACCGTCCTGACCAGTCTCGAAGAAGCCGAAAATGCCCTCGTCGCTTTCGGCCGCGAACAACAGCGTCTTGGTTACCTCCAGCAAAGCGTCGCCGATAGCCGGATCGCCGCCGTCCTCGCCCGCCAGCGCTACGATGCCGGCGCTGTCGATTTCCTCGTCGTGCTCGATGCCGAGCGGGCCCAACTCGTAACCGAAGATCAATTCGCCCAAAGCCAAACCCGCACCGCCACCGCCCTCGTCGCGGTCTTCAAAGCTTTGGGCGGAAGCTGAACGCGGGAGTAACTCACACTGCGTCCCGGAAGGCGAAGCCCTGATCGCTTGTTCTTAATCCCAACTCATTCCACCGCTCAGATCACCAGTAGTGGAGGCGACAGGCTCGGCTGCAGGCTTGTTCGAAGGAGAAGGACTCAAAGCGTTGTCTTTGGAAGGCTCACAGTCGGATAATTCGCTTTCCGGCGACTGGACCAGCGAGGTCGTTTCGCCTGCCAGCAAGACTTCCAAACCGGCTTGGCGCAGCGCGGCCACTATCTCCGGCGGTGCGCCGGCATCGGTCACCACCGTGTCAATGCTGGCCAGATCGCAAAGATGCGCGACGGAACGGCGACCGACTTTGGTGTGGTCGAAGCAGAAAATGACGCGGCTGGCCCCTTCGATCATGGCTCGTTGAATGTCGATCAGCAGGGCGTGAGAATTGGTTACGCCTTCCGGCGTAATCCCGCCGCCGCTCATGATGGCGACGTCGGCATGCGTCCTGGTGAAAACTTCCACGGCCAAAGGCCCAACCAGCACTCCGAGTCGGGGATAAATCACACCTCCCGAGACAATGACTTCGACGTTCGGAGTCGAGGCAAAGAAATTCGCCACCGGCAGTGAGTTCGTGATGATCTGTAATGCTTTATCCTCGAGTTGGCGCGCTACCTGGAAAGCCGTCGTCCCGGCGTCAATAATCACGCTCTGGCCCGGCTGGATCAATTGGGCGCAGGCACGAGCAATCGCCTCTTTCTCGAGAAGTTGAACCGTTTCTCGTTGGGCAAAAACGTAATCATCCGAGCGCAGGTTCACGAGACAAGCGCCACCGTGCGTTCGCCGAATATTTCCGCCACTCTCTAACAGGTTCAGATCCCGCCGGATGGTGGAAGGCGAAGCCGAAACATGCCTGGACAGCTCCTCAAGAGAGGCGAACTCCGCCTTCGAAAGGTACTCCTGAATCCGTTTCCGGCGTTCTTCAGCCTTCATTTTAAGCGGTTTTGATAGATATTGGTAGATTATGGACGATAATGAAAATATTTGAAAGATTTTTATTGACTTAAATTCATTTTCTTTCAAAATGAGTCGTAGAGATGGCCGTTGTGTTGCCCAGTCAAGCCCCGCGCGCCGTAATTGAACATCTGGTCCGCCAGACGGTTTACCAGCGTTTAGGGAAGCCTTTGCCCCGCGCCGCGCAAGCGCCCAATCCGCTTGTCGTGAATGTGAGCGCCCGCCATTGCCATCTCACGCAGGAAGCGGTTGAAGCTCTTTTCGGAAAAGGACACCAGCTTCAGGTCCACAAGTGGCTTTACCAGGAGGGGCAATTCGCCGCCAAAGAGTCGCTGACCTTGATTGGCCCGCGCAGTCGGGTCATCTCCAATCTTCGCATCTTGGGACCGTGCCGGACATTGAACCAGGTGGAGCTGGCCTATACGGATTCCATTGCGCTCGGCTTCGATATCCCACTCCGGCCTTCCGGAAATATTGAGGGCACTCCTGGCGGCATGTTGATGGGACCGAACGGATTTTTTGAGATGCCCAATGGCGTGATCCGTGCCTTGCGTCACGTCCATATGAGCCCCGCCGACGCGGAGTTTTACGGAGTGAAAAACGGCGACGAGATGCGCCTGAAAATTGGCGGGCCGTGCGCGATCACTCTAGAGAAGATGCTGGCGCGCGTGGACAAGAGCTTCAAGCTGGAAGTCCATATTGACACCGACGAAGGCAACGCCTGCGATCTCCAGCCAGACACTCCCTGCCAACTACTTAAATGATTTTTCGGAGCGAACCAAAAACGATAAAAATATGAGCGAAGCAATCGGCATGATTGAAACGAAAGGTTACACCGCCAGCGTCGAAGCCACCGACGCCATGGCGAAAGCCGCGAACGTGACCATTTCCAAAACCATCCCCATCGGCGGCGGCTTGATCACCGTCATCTGCCGCGGCGACGTCGCGAGCGTAAAAGCGGCTGTGGACGCGGGTGCCAAGGCTGCGGGCAAGGTGGGCGAGTTGGTTGCGGCGCACGTCATCGCACGGGCGCACGAAGACCTGAGCAAAATCTTTCTCGGCGATGCGGTTCCGGCAGCGGTCAAAAAGTAAGAACAAACTAAAAATCGATTTTATATGTCTCAACAAGCAATTGGCATGATCGAAACCAAAGGGCTTTGCGCTCTTTTCGAAGCCACGGATGCCGCCCTGAAAGCGGCGAACGTTACCTTTACCGGTTGGGAAAAAATTGGAAGCGGCTATGTCACTGCCTTTTTCCGCGGCGACGTGGCCAGCGTCAAGGCAGCGACGGATGCCGGGGCCGCCGCCGCAGCTCAGGTTGGTTCCGTCGTCAGTGTGCAGGTGATCCCTCGCCCGCATGATGGACTGCCGACACTCGGCAAGTGGCTTCTGCAATAATCCTTTTTCACCTGGCGTGAAAGTCCTCGTCGCGAATATTGGCTCGACCTCGCTGAAATGGCGGCTGTTTGAGCTCTCGAACGGCCCGGAGCAGATGCTCCACAAGGGCGGCTTCGAGCGCGTGAGCGATTATCCGAAAGCGATTGAGGAATGCCTGGCGCAACTCCTCGATTCCGGCCATATCCATAGCGAAAAAGATCTCGCGGCGGTTGGCTTCAAGACTGTGGCCGCCAAGGGAGTGACCGGCTGCGTGCGTCTCGATGAGACGGTGCTTAAAGCGATGGAGGCATTCAATGGCATCGCACCCGCGCATAATCCTCCTTACATTGTCGGAATTCGCCTTTTTGCGAAACGCATGCCCGGCGTGCCGCTGGTTGGGCTGTTTGAGACAGCCTGCCACCAATACGCGCCAGAAGCCATCATGCGCTACGCCGTGCCGGATCAATGGACCGAAGCCGGTGTTCGCCGTTGGGGATATCATGGCGCGAGCCACAAATTCATCGCTGAGCGGAGCGCTCAACTGCTCGGGCGCGAGGATGTCGCCCAGCGGGCGCAAAATCTTTATACGTCGAATGATTTTGAGTTGGAGTTTCGGAAAGAATTTGAGAAGGGCAGTCCTAACCTCCGCGTGATCTCCTGCCACCTCGGCGGAAGTTCGAGTATCACCGGCATTTTTAACGGCGTTTCTGTCGGCAACAGCATGGGCATGAGTCCGCAATCTGGTCTTCCCAACAACAACCGAGTTGGCGAACTTGATAGTTTCGCGATTCCTTTTGTGATGCGAACGCTCGGCCTGTCGCTGGAAGAGGTGGAGCGGCAGCTTTGCAAGGAATCAGGGCTCAAAGGAATCAGCGGCCTCTCAAATGATTTTCGTGATATCAAGAGCGCTGCCGCTCAAGGCAACGAGAAGGCGAAGCTCGCGATCGATGTCTTTGTTGCGTCGGTGAAACATTGGATCGGCGCTTTCCTCGCGCAAATGAATGGGACCGACGCGCTCGTGTTCACGGCTGGCATCGGCGAAAATAATCCTGATATCCGCGCAGCCATCTGCGCCGATCTGGATCAACTCGGAATTGAGTTGGATTCGGAGAAGAACGCCAAAACACGCGTCGAAGAAGCGGTGATCAGCCGGGATGGCGCGCGAGTCAAAATCATGGTCATCCCGACCAACGAAGAACTCGTCGTTGCGCGCGAAGTGCGACGTCTCTTAACGAACGAATCTCGGAACTTGAAACTCAAAACACGAAACTAAGCAGATTTATGGCACAACAAGCAATTGGAATGATTGAAACCCGCGGCCTGGTGGCGCTCGTGGAAGCGACCGACGCCATGCTCAAAGCGGCCAACGTGGAACTGGCCGGCCCGATGACCCAGGTTGGCAACGCGCTCGTGACGGCCGTAGTCGTCGGCGATGTCGCCGCCGTCAAAGCCGCCACCGACGCCGGCGCGCAAGCCGTCAAAGCCATCAAAGGCGAACTGGTCAGCGTCCACGTTATCGCGCGTCCGCACACAGATGTGGAGCAAGTGCTGCCGAAAAAGAAGTAAGCTAACCCAGAATGTCTCTGGAAATCCGAAATCCGAAACCCGAAATCCGCTCCTGCAGAGACGGCAGCTTCGGGCACCTCGGTTTTCGGTATTTTCTCGGCTTTCGGACTTCGAATTTCGGACTTTACCATGTTCCTCGCCAAAGTTGAAGGTTCGGTCGTTTCCACGAAAAAGGATCCGGGCATGGAAGGCCGCAAGCTGCTCCTGCTCCGCCCTCAACTGGTGGACGAAAAGGATCCAGCGAAATTCCGCCCCGGCTCAAACACTATCGTCGCGGTGGATAGCCTCGGCGCGGGAATCGGCGAGATGGTCCTCTTTTGCCAGGGCAGTTCCGCCCGGCTCGCGCCCGGCCTGAAGGAAGCGCCGGTCGATGCGGTGATCATCGGGATTGTTGATACCGTCGATGTGCTGGGGAAGACGCTCTACAACGCGAAAACCTAAAACCGTGAATAAACACGAATCTGCTGCCGGGCATGCGCTAACTTACGCGGAGAATCATTGCAGTTCTTTGTGTGAATTTGTGTTCATTCGTAGTTGAGAATCTATGAATTCATCTGTCAACGAAACTTTGATCCGTGACGTTGTCACGGAAGTCCTTAGTCGCCTTAATGGCGCGCCGATAGCGTTGCCGCCAGGTTCCGCGCCCGGGCAACACGATTGCGGCTGCAACGGAAAAGGTCGTGCTTCGGGGACCGCGCTCCGGGGGAAATTCGGCGTCTTCCAGGACGCGAACGAGGCTTGCGTCGCGGCGCAAGAGGCTTTCGAACAGCTTCGGCAGAAAGGAGTCGCGGCGCGCCGCAAAGTCGAAGAAATCGTCAAGGGTCTGGCGGAGAAAAACGCGGAAGCCTGGGGCCGCCTTGAATTAGACGAAACTAAAATCGGACGGCTCGATCACAAGATCGAGAAGCTTCAGATTATCAAACTGGTCCCGGGCGTGGATTGGCTTCGACCCGATGGCCGCAGCGGTGATCACGGTATTACCCTGGAGGAATACACTCCTTTTGGAGTTGTGGCCGCGATCACGCCCTCAACTCATTCCATCCCCACGCTCAGCGGGAATATCGTCAATATCGTCGCGGCGGGTAATACCGTCGTCTTCAATGCTCATCCCGCCGCCGCGCGTTGCGCAGCCACGGCCGTCCGCGCCTATAATGAAGCAATCCATCGCGAGACAGGGATCGAGAATGTCGCCTGCATTGTCGAGAAACCGACGCTCGAGAGCTTCGATGCGATCTGCAAGCACGAAGCGGTGCGTCTCCTTTGCGTCACGGGCGGACCTGGTGTCGTCAAAGCGGCGATGCAAACCGGCAAACGAGCGATCTGTGCCGGTCCTGGAAATCCCCCCGTGCTCGTGGATGACACGGCGTGCATGAAGCGCGCCGCTCGCGCGATCATCCAGGGCGCATCCTACGATAACAACCTCCTCTGCATCGGCGAGAAGGAAGTTTTCGCGCTCGATAACATCGCCGACAAGTTGATGTCAGAGATGGAAAAGAATGGCGCGGTGCGCCTCAACTCAGCCCAACTGGAGGCGCTAACCAAGGCCGTCTTCACCTTTAAAGAAGGACAAGGCGCGCATGGTTGCGGCCACACCGTCTTGAACAAGGATTTCATCGGCAAAGATCCTGCCGTCCTGGCCCGCGCCGCCGGAGTGAATATTTCTTCCGGCACCCAACTGCTCTTCGCCGAGACGGACGCGAATCACGCCTTCGTCGTCGAGGAACAGATGATGCCTTTCATTCCCGTGGTGCGGGTGAAAAGCATTGAGGAAGGCATCCAGCATTCTCTCGAAGCCGAGCACAATTACAAACACACGAGCATCATCCATTCGCACGATGTCGAGAACATGACCGCGATGGCCCGCGCCATGGACACGACGCTCTTCATTAAGAATGGCCCCTGCATGGCCGGACTTGGCCTGGGCGGAGAAGGCTATCTGAGCTACTCGATTGCCACACCGACTGGCGAAGGCGTCACGAATCCAAAAACCTTCTGCCGGGTGCGACGGTGTGTAATGGTCGATAATTTGAGGATTTATTAAAACCCGAGGTCGGAAATCCGAATGCGGAAACAACGTCGAAATCCAAATTGGAACACAATGAGTTTAGCTCTTCAATCTTCGGTATTCGGATTTCGACCTTCGGATTTGGAACCGTATGTACCTAGCTCGCGTTGAAGGAAACGTCGTCGCCACCCGCAAGCACCCCAGCTTGCAAGGTTGGCGCCTTGTCGTCTGCCAGCCGATCGGCTCCGCCGGCGAACCCGAAGGCGCGCCGCAGGTGGCCATTGATTCGCACGGGGCGGGAATCCATCAACGAGTGATCATTTCGTCGGATGGTTTGTCGGCGCGCAGGACTGTAGGCGACGACAAAAGCCCGGTGCGCTGGCTGATTGTCGGAATCGTGGACGAGAACGAGCCTGGAGTGCCGGTATGAAGCTGGGCGCTGTTATTGGTCGAGTCATTCTGAGCCAGGTGACGCCCCCCTTCGAAGGCGCTCGCTGGCTGATTGTGTCACCCTTCACGCGCGAAGATTATCGGCGCGGCGCTCAGGAACCGCTCGGCTCTGGGAAAGAGCCGAGTCTCGTGGTTTACGACGATCTGGGCGGTGGTGTTGGGCAGACAATCGGTTATGTCGAAGGCCGCGAAGCCGCGCAGCCGTTTGAAAAGCCAACTCCCGTGGACGCCATCAACACCGCGCTCATCGACGAAATTTTCTATTCGCCCTTTACGAAATGAAACAGGTCATCAGTGCAAGAGATATTGAAGAATTGCTTCGCGGCGGCGGCGATCCCGGCACCCTGCCCGGCGATGCAATTATCACCCCTTCCGCGCGCGAGCTGTTGCGCGATTGGCAGAACGGAAATCGAAACGGAGTGGCCAAGCCCCTACCGGCAAGTGCCTCCCTGGCCCAGCCCGCCAAACTGCTTAGCTCGAAGAGCCCGAAAGCGGAGATCGACGCCCTCTTTAACTCGCCGCACATCCACGAACTGAAGGTGCAAATCTGCGATATTGGACGCCGCCTCTGGCAGCGCGCCTATGTGGACGGCAACGGCGGCAATATTGCCATTCGCGTGGGTGAGGAGATCGCGCTCTGCACTCCGACGCTCGTCAGCAAAGGCTTCATGAAGCCCGAAGACATGTGCTTCGTGGACTTTGAAGGCAACCAGCTTTGCGGCGCGAAAAGGCGCACGAGCGAAATCCTGATGCATCTCCAAATTATGTTGCGTCAACCCCGCGCGCTCGCGACAGTCCATTGTCATCCGCCCTACAGCACCGCTTTTGCAGTTGCGGGAATGACACCGCCGCCCTGCATGATCCCCGAGTACGAGGTCTTTTCGTCGGTCGCTGTGGCGCCTTATCGAACCCCGGGAACTCCGGAAATGGGCAAACTCGTCGCGGACCTCGTGGACAAACACAACACCATTCTGATGGCCAATCACGGCGTGGTCGCCTGGAGCCACAACAATGTCGAAGACGCCTACTTCAAAATGGAGATCCTCGAGGCCTATTGCCACACGGTGCTCATCGCTTCGCAATTAGGCGTGCCGTCCAAATCAATGACCACGCCCCAGTTACAGGATTTGCTGAAGATCAAGCAGAGCCTCGGTATTCCGGATCCGCGTCACGGGCTGAAAGAATGCGAACTTTGTGATAACTCGGATTGGCGTCCGGGAGTAAGTTGCACCGTCCCAGGAAATGAAGCAACTCCCGCATCCGGAGCTGACCATGAGATCGAAGCAATGGTCCGAGCGATTACGGATCAGATAATGAGCCAAACAAAGTAGCTGAATGAAAGTTGCAATTATAGGCGGTGGCGGACGTGTTGGATCGTGCGCAGCGTTTGCTCTACAATGTGCGGGCCTCGTTGCCGAGATACAAATCCTCGACGCCAATCAGGATATGGCCCAAGGCGAGGCGTTGGACCTGTTGCATGGCAGCGCTTTTTGCGGTGACCAGCGAATTTACGCGGGTGATTACGCGCGTGCGGCCGACAGCGACATTTTCCTCATCACCGCGGGATTGCGTCGCAAACCCGATGAGTCCCGGCTCGACTTGATCAATCGGAACGTCACGCTTTTCAATCAAATTCTCGAAAGCATCAAATCCGCGGGAATGCGAAAAGATGCCCATATCTTTGTGGTCTCGAATCCCGTGGATATTCTGACTCGGCTCGCCGTGAAACGTCTTGGCCTGCCGTGGCAACAGGTCTATGGCCTCGGCACGATGCTGGATACCTCTCGTTTCAGCTCTTTTGTCGCGGAGGAACTGAAGCTCGCTCCCACTCAGGTGAAATCTCTCATTCTGGGTGAACACGGTGATTCAATGGTCCCGATCTGGTCCAGCGCCACGGTCAATGGACTTCCACTCGCTGGCCTGCCCGAGTTCACGCCGAGTTTTCAAAATGCCGTTTTCGAACGAACCAAAGGCAGCGGCGCCGAAGTCATTAAACGCAAGGGCGGCGCGGGTTGGGCCGTGGGAGTGGCGATCCGCGAAGTCGTCCACGCTGTGCTTCTGAACAAAAAAACGCTCCTGCCCGTTTCCTCGCTTGTCCAGGGAGCTTACGATATTCGTGACATCTGTTTGAGCGTGCCCAGCGTCGTGGGCAGATCCGGTGTTCAGAAACACGTCGAGATCAAACTCTGGCCGAAAGAGATGATGGCCTTGCAGAACTCCGGCAAGGCGCTCAAGGACACTTTAACCAAGGTAGGGGGATAAACCTTCTTTCTCTCCAGCGGGGATGTGATCTATTAGATTGACGGAATATGAACAGCGTGACTCTTGAAATTCCGGAGGAATACGCCCGAAGCTTTGGTGAGAGCGCCGACGAAGTCCGCCGCAACGCAAAGCTTGAGCTGGCCATTGAAATGTATCGCGAAGGAAAGTGGAGCACAGGCAAAGCGGCGCAGTTTGCCGAACTATACATCGGTCGTTTTATGGATCTGCTGCGGGATCGCGGTGTGGCTCGGGAATATACAGAGCAGATGCTCAAGCAAGATCTAACGTATGCAGGCGGTTGTGTCTGATACCTCGCCGCTTATTTATCTCACAAGGCTGGGACTTTTCTCCCCCCTTCGCACTCTTTACGATCGAGTCATCGTGCCCGCGGCGGTTTGGCAGGAAATCACCGTGGGTGGAAAAGGTTTACCTGAGTCAGAAAATCTTCAGCTCGCGGTGACTCAAGGTTGGATCGAATGCAAGGCCCCCAGTTCTTCACAAACCATATTGCCGTCCTCCTCTCGCCTTGGGCAAGGCGAAATCGAAGCCATCCTGCTCGCGACTGAGCTTCGAGCGGTTCTTTTGAACGATGATTCCGACGCGCGCGCGACCGCCGAGCATCTCGGAGTCACAGTTTCAGAAACGCTGGGTATTCTTAGTCGGGCAAAACGGGAAGGCCACTTAACAAACTTGAAATCGCTTCTTGATCGGCTGCTTGCAGAAACGAATTTCCATATGGGTGCGGCCTTTTATCGGAAGGTCTTGGAGGGCGTTGGTGAGCACCCCTCGCAGCCATAAATCGATCTGGCACATGAAATCCCTCGACACAAAACTCGCTGAAATCCGCGCCAACCCCGCTTCGCGCGCTTTCATCCTCGCGGACGCGAAGGATGCTGACATGGCGTTCGGCGTGCGAGCGCCCGGACCGCGCGGTTATCTCTCCCGCCAGGGCGCCCGGCCCGCGCGGTTTTCGCCGGAAGTCTGGAACCGTCAGGAATATGGCTACCGTAATCTGCCCGAGTTTCTTGATATCATCCGCGAAGTGGTCCATCAAGGCCTCGTGGACATCATGCTCATGTCCGCCTACGTCAGTGAGCAACTTTCGATCAAAGAGGGACTCTTCAAGAACTCCCAGGTTACTCCCGCCGCGCGCGCCAACGATACCACTGACGTTTGGGCGATCCGTCACGGATGTTACGTGGCCGAACCCGCCCAACCTTTCCGCAGCGCCAGCATCGACCATATTCAATGCGGTCAACTCGATTGCGATCGCACCATGGATGAGGTCCCCGGTGCGAATCTCGGCCTCTACTCCGTCACTTTCGTCAACGATCTGGCGCAAGACCGGGAAACGTTGCTTTCTTACAAAGCCTTTCGCGAAGAGGCCGAACAAAAAAAATTCCGCCATTTTCTCGAAGTCTTCGATCCGAATGTCGCTAGCGGCATTGCGCCCGAAAAGCTCGGCGAATTCATTAATGATAATATCATTCGGACGCTCGCGGGCGTGTCCGACGCTGGCCGGCCGATCTTCCTGAAGATCGTGTATCACGGCCCCCAAGCGATGGAAGAGCTGGCCCAATACGATCCCAACTTGGTGGTCGGCATTCTCGGCGGAAGCGCCGGCACCACTTACGATGCTTTCAAACTTATCCACGACGCGCAAAAGTACGGCGCGCGAGTTGCCCTTTTCGGCCGCAAGATCAACAACGCCGAGCATCAACTGGCCTTTATCGAAATGCTCCGCCTCATCACCGAAGGCCGCATCAGCCCGGAAGAAGCCGTCCGCGCGTATCACGGCCTTCTCCAGGGCAAGCGAATCACTCCCAAT
>DASYTB010000274.1:0-9457 GCA_036002705.1 Verrucomicrobiia bacterium | reverse complement strand
TCCCCGGGCGCTGCCGCTTCCAGATTTTCCAGACGCAGCAAGCTACTATGCAATCGGAATTGGGTAGGACAGCCGCCTCGGCTGTCGCGAGGGGGCGCCTCGCCCGCTCGAAACGACAACGGACCCGCTCAGTATTTAGTGGATGCAAAGCCGTAATCGAACGCCCGGCCAGAGCGGAACGCGACTTGTCGCTTGGCCGGGTAGGACAGCCGAGGCGGCTGTCCTACCCGGATAACTGCGTACTTACGGCTAAACTAAGTTTCCGGTGCCCTCCCTACCCGAACCAATTACGGCCCTAATTGCCGCGCTTTCCAGGCTTCCTGGGATTGGTCCGCGTTCCGCCGAGCGCATCGCCCTCTTCATCGTCCAATCCAATAAAGCCGTCGCGCAAGGCCTCGCGCAAGCGTTGGTGGAGGCGCGCGAAAAGATTTCGCTCTGCAGCATTTGCGGCGGCTTGACCGAGCGCCAGCCTTGCGTTTTTTGCGGCGATCCCCGGCGCGACCACGGCACTGTTTGCTTGGTCGAACGGCCGGTCGATATCCTGAGCATCGAAAAATCCGGGGTCTTCCGCGGCACCTATCACGTGCTCGGCGGCAAGATTTCTCCGCTGAACGGCGTGGAACCTGAAGACTTGCGCATCGTTCAGCTCGAGCAACGTTGTGCCTCGGAGGGCATCAAGGAAATCATCATCGCTCTTCCGTCCGACGTGGAAGGCGATGCCACCAGCTTTTATTTGAACAAACTTTTCGCGGCGCGCGGCCCGCGCCTGACACGTATCGCGCATGGGCTGCCCGTCGGTAGCGGCCTCGAGTTTGCCGATGAACTGACCTTGGGCCGCGCGCTCGAAGGCCGGCGCGAATTCTCTTGAACATGGAAAAGCCCAAAGCGGTTGTTTTTGATTTAGGCAAGGTGCTCCTGGATTTCGATTATCAGCGCGTCGTGGAAAAAATGCTGCAGCATTGCCGCATGGCTCAGGGCGAATTGCTCAAGGTCTTAAACCAATCCCCGTTGCTCTTCCGTTATGAAACGGGCCTCATGACCACCTCCGAATTTTTCGCCGAGGTGAAAAAAGCTTCCGGCTTCTGCCGCGAACTCGGCGACTTCGAACCGATGTTTGGCGATATCTTCCAACCGATTCCGGAAATGATTGAGCTGAATGCATCACTGAGAAAAGCGGGACTTCCAACCTACATTTTCTCGAATACGAATGATATGGCCGTGAAGCATATCCGTCGCTCCTATCCGTTCTTTCAAAACTTCACCGCCCATGTCCTTTCCTATGAGCATGGCTGCATGAAGCCAGACGCGCGGATTTACGACATCGTCGAGAAAATCACTGGCGAGCGTGGGCCATCGCTTATGTACATCGATGACCGCCTCGAAAACGTCGAAGTCGGCGAGCGCCACGGCTGGCAAGTCATCCACCATCAGAACACTCAACAAACCATCGAGCGCGTTACCGCCGCATTCGGTCTCGGCTAAAAAATACGCCCGTTGCTCGTTCTCTTCCTTGTGTTCGGCGTCTGCGCCGCGCCGCCGCCTGGCGTTATCATCGACCATTCGCCAGCGTCGTCGGGCGTTTACATCGGCTCGCCCAGCATTACCATTCTTCCCAATGGCCAGTACCTGACGTCGCACGATTTCTTTGGCCCGAAGAGCGCCGAATTTGAGTCGCCTACCACCGTTGTATTCGCCTCGGCGGATCGCGGGCAAAACTGGCAGAAGGTGGCCAGCTTCAGATCACTTTTTTGGGCGGGCCTCTTCGTTCATCGCGATGCCGCTTACATCATGGGCACCGACAAACATCATGGCCATATCGTCATCCGCCGCTCCACCGACAACGGCCGCACTTGGACCGAGCCGGTCGATTCCACCCCGGCCAACTCACTCCCTGCGCCGGTTATCACACCGCGCCCACGCCCGTCATCGAGCATGCCGGACGGATTTGGCGCGCTTTCGAGGATGCTTCGGGCGGCACGAATTGGGGCATGCGCTATCTGGCGATGATGCTTTCCGTTCCCGCTGATCGCGACCTTCTTAACGCCACTAATTGGATCTTTTCCCAAACCGCGACGCACGACCCCAAGTGGCTCGACGGGAAATTCAACGCCTGGCTCGAAGGGAACGCCGTTCTCGCACCAGACCGCCAGATCGTGGACATTTTGCGGGTCGATCTCCCCACCGGTCCGGAAAATCGCTCGGACCGGAGCCCGAGTTCACGATCCGTGGATTCAATTAATTAACCAAGGCAGGTCCTAACGCTCCGTTTCGAATCGACTCTCGCCACTCGGTCTGTTTCATGGCATTCTTCGCGGCATGGGAAATGAGGTTGAACAACATCCCGGATTTTTCGAGCGGCTGGGGCTTGCCTGGAAGGTGTTGATGGACGCCGGGCTGGCTGGCAAGCTGAGCGGTTTGCTGGCGAAGCCGTCGGCGGAAAAACCGGCCACGCCGAAGGTTTTGCGGCCGGAGAAGGCCCACGCCTCGGGATTGTTCGTGCTTTCAGTGCTGCAACAGGACGGCCGGCTGATCGATTTTCTGCAACAGGATGTCACGGGTTTTTCGGATGAAGAAGTGGGCACGGCGGCGCGCGTCGTGCATGGCGGTTGCCGCAAGGCGCTGCAACGGCTGGTTGCCGTGGAACGCGTGATGAAAGAGGAAGAGGGCGCAACAGTTACGGTTGCGCCCGGGTTCGATCCGAATCGCGTTCGGCTGACGGGCAATGTAACTGGTCAGCCGCCTTATAAAGGGTCGCTCAAGCACCATGGATGGGTGGCCTCGAATTTGCAGCTTCCGGCGCTCACGGAAAGCGTCGATTATCGCGTTTTAGCCCCGGCCGAAGTGGAATTGTAAGATGGCTCGCTATTCAGTTGGCATTGATCTTGGCACCACGCATTCGGCCGTTTCGTCGTTCGATCTCTCACGAGAGACGGGGCGCGGTCAAGAGCAGGAGATGCTGCCGGTCGCGCAGTTGGTCAAGCCGGGAGCGGTCGAGGAGCGCGCGCTTCTCCCTTCTTTTCTTTATTTGCCGAATGAGAATGAATTTCCGGAGGACAGCCTTGATCTTCCGTGGAAACAAAAGGCAAGCGGAATTGTTGGCGAATTCGCGCGGACGCACGGGGCGAAGGTTCCGACACGGCTCGTTTCCTCCGCGAAGAGCTGGCTTTGCCACCCGGGCGTGGATCGGTCCGGCGAGATTCTCCCGTGGCAGGCGCCGCCGGATGTGCAGCGGGTTTCGCCGCTGGAAGCGTCCGGCCGCTATCTGGAACATCTTCGCGCCGCCTGGGAACACAAGAACAGCGGCGAAAAGTTGCGCGAGCAGGACGTGATCCTGACCGTTCCGGCGTCGTTCGATGCGGCGGCGCGCGATCTGACGATCCAGGCGGCCAGCCGCTCGGGGTTGGAGAATGTCGTTCTGCTCGAAGAACCGCAGGCCGCGCTTTATGCCTGGATCGAGGCGATGGGCGAAGGCTTCCGCAAAGAACTGAAGGTCGGCGAGATTATTCTGGTGGTCGATGTGGGCGGCGGGACGAGCGATTTCTCCTTGATGGCCGTCACCGAAAAAGGAGGAGAGGTCCAATTGGTCCGCCTCGCGGTAGGAGATCACATCCTGCTCGGCGGTGATAATATGGACCTCGCGCTGGCCCATACGCTCAATCAACAACTCGCGGCCCAGGGCAAAAAGCTCGATGCCTGGCAATTCTCCGCGCTGACCTACGCCTGCCGGGAAGCGAAAGAACGCCTCTTTGCCGAACCGAAACTGAAGAAACTGCCGATCTCGATTGCGAGCCGCGGTTCTACGCTGATTGGCGGAACAATCAAAACCGAGTTGGAGCGCGAGCAACTCGAACAGGTGCTGACTGAAGGTTTTTTTCCGCACGTGAAAGTGGACGAGATGCCGCAAACGGCGCGGCGCTCGGGACTGGCGCAAATCGCGCTCCCTTACGCGCAGGATCCGGGGGTGACGAAACACCTCGCCGCTTTTCTGATGCGTCAGGCTGCGGCCCTCGCGAGCGCGGCGGATTTGCCGGTGAAAATCGAAGGCCGCCGTTTCGTGCATCCCACGGCCGTTCTCTTTAACGGCGGCGTTTTCAAAGCCGGTCCGCTGAAAGACCGCGTTTTGGAAGTGATCAATTCGTGGCTGAAAAGCGAGCGGGCCGAACCAGCTCGTGAATTGAAGGGAGCCGATCTGGATCTCTCGGTGGCTCGCGGCGCGGCCTATTACGGCTGGGTCCGCCACGGACACGGCATTCGCATTCGCGGCGGCACGGCGCGAGCCTATTACGTTGGGATCGAAGCCGCCGTTCCGGCGGTACCCGGTTTCGAGCCGCCGGTGCGGGCTCTTTGCATCGCTCCGTTTGGAATGGAGGAAGGGGCCCGGGCGGAGATTCCGCCGCAGGAATTCGGCTTGGTCGTGGGCGAGCCAACTCGATTTCGTTTTTTCTCCTCTTCGATTCGCCGCGAGGACAAACCCGGCGAAACGCTCGAAGACGCTCCGGATCACGAGGAACTCGAAGAACTCGCCCCGATCGAAACGACGCTTCCATCCAGCGATGGCCAAACCGGCCAACTCGTGCCCGTGAATCTCCAGGCGGCGGTGACTGAACTCGGGACGCTGGAATTTCAGTGCCTCGAAAAAAGCGGCCCCGGCCGCTGGAAACTCGAACTCAACGTCCGAATGAAGGAATAGCTAACCGTCTCAGCAAAGACTTTTTAAGCCATTCGCTGGCAGGGATTGGGTCATTATCAGCAAGACGACGGGGAACGTCGCTTGGGTCGAGGCGTTGCGCGCTAATCTCAAGACAATTGGCTTGGCTTTTCCAAACGCATCGCGGAGTTCGACGAGTTCAATCGGCTTCCGTTTGGACGTATCCAGCGAGTGAACAGGCCAACTTTCCCGCGATCGGTCCCGGTCATTTCAACAAAGCGAGTGGGTGCGACAATCCGTCGCTATTGAGGAGACTTCAGGCAAAAGGTTCAGCAAGTTTTGCCACAAGGAATTATCTGGTTCGAAACGTCGTCCGCACCGGGCAATGTATCGAACAACGCGTGCATTTCTGTTTGCCGTCGCCTTGGACGTAGGGCAATCAATGAGGATGCGCTGTTTGGGCCTGGACATACCCACGCACGTAGCCGATGCACTGGCCGACTTCGGCCACGTTGTTATTAACGTTGCTCTCGTATTCGACAGAGATATTGCCCTTGAAATGCTGCCGCTGCAGCTCGCTCAGAATTTCTGGCACATCCGATTCACCGGTGCCGTAGGGAACGTCGTGCCCGTTCGGGCCCAAAGGCCGGATGTCCTTTAAGTGGCTGCTGATCACACGCCCTTCCAGGGTTTTCAGGGCATCCACCGGTTTAACCCCAGAACGGGCAAAGTGTCCTAGATCGGCGCAGGAACCCAAGCGTTGGTCGCGGTCCTTGACGAGCGAAAGGATGTACTCCGGGTCCCAAAACTTGTAATTTGGATTTCTAGGTTGTTTCGGATGATTATGGATGGCCATCGCGATGTCGTATTCCTTGACAAGTTTTTCGATGAGGTCCATCGCGGCAGGTTCCGGTTCGGACGTGACGGCGTAAAGGCCCAGTTTTTTCGCGAACTCAAAAATCTTGCGGCATTCCTGCTCGTTATTCGGCAAACCAACCACCCCGTAATTTACGGCGCGAACATTATGCTGCTTGAGCTTGGCCTTGAGCTTCTCGATGCCTTCGTCTGAAAGGTTGTGATCCAGTTTCAAATCGGAATCCGGACTCAGCTTCTGGCCGGGAAAGAATTCAATGATTTTTCCGCCCGCCGCCGCGGTTCGCTCAATCGCCTCGAAGGCAGTTGCGCGATTGAAGGTGTAAGCCTGGCAGCCGATGGCGAACGGGCCGATTCGGGCGTCATCGGGGATTTCGTTGAGGGCCAGAATTCGCCCGGCAGAGCAAAGAGTTGCGGCCAGGATTACGCTTCTAATCGTGTTTGTCATAAAGCTGCGGGCGGAGGCTACTCGGAGTTGTTCTCCGCGGAAATCAAATTCGGGTTTCCCGCGCTCGTTGCCTTGAGGTCAGGCACTGGACCGCTGCTTTGGCGCACGAGCAATTCGGTGGCGAGACGTTTGGAATCGACCGATTCATGCTTGAGCAGTTTGCGTAGAGTTTCCATCGCCGCCGTGCCCAAACGGAATTTCGGTTGGCGCACCGTGGTGAGCGGAACGGCGAAATACTCGCAGAGGAGGACGTTCCCGAAACCAACGACAGAAAAATCTCGAGGAAGTTTTAAGCCCTGCTTGAGCAGGACCGTGGCTGCTCCGATCGCGACCAAATCGCTGGAAGCTTGAATAGCCGTGGCCATAGCGCCCTCGTTCAGCATCTGGAGCGCGGCGGTTTGGCCTTCTTCAATAGTCGTGCCGGCGCTGAAAATCAGATGCTCGTCCACGTCGATGCCGGCCTCGCGCAACGCGCGCCGATACCCATCAAGCCGCTCCTGGGCCCAGGGCGCAACGGTGGGTCCGGCGAGAAAAGCAATTCGTTGATGGCCCAATTCCAGAAGGTGCCGCGTGGCGGCGCAACTGCCGAGAAGATCGTCTGTTTCCACGCTCGGGAAGGAGCTGCAAAAGGGGGCTTTATGGCCGAGCATGACCACCGGCGTCGTTGATTCGCGCAGTTCATCGTAGACCGGCGCGGTGGGTGCAAGGCGATAAACCGGTGAAACGATTAGGCCATCCACGCGGCGGGACAGCAGACGCCGGATCACGGATTCTTCGCGCGCTGGATCATTCAGGCTATGTGCGAGGATTAATTCGTAACCAAGGTCATGCGCCTGCTCTTCAATGGCCAGAATGGCGCGTGCGAACATTGGATTGGTGACGGCGGAAATAATCAAACCGATCGTGTGCGTGGTGCGGGTGCGCAAGCCTTGGGCGAGCGAGTCGGGCACATAGCCCATTTCCTGGGCGAGCATTTTGATGCGAGCCTTGGTGGCGGGCGAAATGTCCGGGGCATCTCGCAGGACCTTCGAGACGGTCATGACCGAGACTCCGGCCCGCGCCGCGATGTCTTTGAGCCGGACCATCCTTCAAATCATCGCGGCGTCTCGTGCGAAAGCCACATTAATTTCGAACCTTGAGTCGGCGGCCCTCGCACGAGACGCCGCTACGAAAATGAAAAGAACGTTGGGATTCATCGGGAATTCACGTGGGAACCGCTCCAGTTGAGTTTCTGCCGCAGCGTTTTAAAGAAAGAGCTGTCCGGCAACCGGACCAGCCGAATGCTTTTCGGGCTTTGCCGAACCGCGACGCTGCCGCCGGCGAAAAGCGGAAGTTGGACCTGCCCGTCCGCGGTCAGGAAAATCTCGAGCTTTTGCGAAAGCACCGTCACTTCGACGGTCGAATCGATCCCGACAATTACGGAACGATTCGAAAGCGTATGCGGACAAATCGGGGTAATCGTCAAAACAGGTGCGGATGGACTGACGATGGCGCCTCCCGCTGCCAGTGAGTAGGCGGTGGAACCCGTGGATGAAGAAACGATTAATCCGTCGCAACGATAATTGGTCAGGGTCTCGCCGTTGACCTTCACCTCGAGTTCGATCAGCCGCGAAGTCGCTCCGCGGCTCACGACAAAATCATTCAGGGCGATTTGGAAAAGGGGATCCCCGGCGATTTCGCCACGGGCCTGGATCAGGAACCTTTTTTCAATGCTGAAATCCTGCGCCCAAAGCTTGGGCAATTCGTCCGCCAGGCCCGCGCGTTGCACTCCGGTGAGAAATCCAAGCCCGCCAATATTGACGCCGAGAATCGGAGTGGACAGCCCGGCCACGGCTCGCGCCGCGCCGAGCATCGTCCCGTCGCCACCGAAGACCAGAAGGATATCGCACGCCCGGGCGAGCGAATTAACATCCGGAAAGGACTCCACCGCCAGGTCCGCCAAACGTGCTGTGGCGGCATCCGCCAGAACAGTTTTACCTTCGCGTTCAATTTGCGCGACAGCCCGCCGCAGCAGTTGGCGCGCGGCCGCCTTGTCCGGATTGGCGGTCAGGCCGACGCGCCGGATTTTTTCACCTGGTTGTCTCAAGCAACAGCAAGAATTCTTTGTTTCCCGCCGGCCCAAGCAACGGCGATTCGACCAGGCCTTTCCATATCAGAACAGGCAGGGTCTCCACATAAGCGCGCAACTCTTCAAGGACGCGCTCGTGAATTTTTGGATCACGGATCACTCCTTCACCTTTATCGACCTCGGATTTCCCAGCTTCGAACTGGGGTTTGACCAGCGCGACGATCTTACCCAACGGCTTCAGCAAAGCAACAGCGGCGGGAAGGAGCTTTTGCAGGGAAATGAATGAACAATCGATCACAACCAGGTCAACCTGCTCGAACCCAGTCGGAAAACTCGCCGTAGTCAGAGCGCGCGCATTGTTTTTTTCCATCACCATGACGCGCGAATCCTGGCGCAACTTCCACGCGAGTTGTCCGGAACCGACATCAACCGCGTAAACACGTGCCGCGCCGCGTTGCAGCAGGCAATCAGTAAAACCGCCGGTCGAAGCGCCGAGATCGATGGCGGTCCCGCCGGTGACATCGAGCTGAAAATGATTTAGCGCATGCTCCAGCTTGAATCCGCCGCGGCTAACAAATCTTTCCGGTTCATCAATCGTCAAGAGATCGGATTCGCGTACGGAGTCGCTCGCCTTTTGCGCTCGCTGGTTGTTGATTCTAACCGTTCCGGCGAGAATCGCGCGCTTCGCCTTTTCCCGGCTCATGACGAGCCCGCGATCCACCAACGCTTGATCAAGCCGCGATTTCACGAAAGAAACTTAGCTGATTTCGTTGGAAAAGCAGAGTCCTCCCGGAGTTCGGTTTAAAGTCAATGCCGCTTAGGTATTCGTTCGTAATCGCCCGCTCTCAGTGGCCCGAGACCAGGAATATAAAAGGCATGAACGCTGTCCATCTTAGCCTCTCTGGATTTGCACCGTGGCCATGTGGCGGCTCAAGTCGAGTTGCGGCGCCGTAGCCGCGAATTCGTGGCCTGCTCCAGGATTGGGATGCCTATTATCCGCCCGAGGTGACCATCCGGATCATTGTGGATCACTCCGAATTATGGGTGGCAGGGCAATGATGACCCGGGAGTTTGTCCGTAGCTGGTCGCCGTTTTGTCGGCCGCTCCTACAACATCGTTGGCATCGCTTAGCGCTTTTGCCGTATTTGCGAGTGCGCCCGGTGCAAATCGCCCGACACCAAAGCCAGTAACCAAATCGACCGCGGCGGCAGCTCTTTGAGCGTCCGGTGAATTGCCGCTCCCCAAGGCGACGATCGCGGGAAGGGACGTCGGCAGAGTTGCAGGATTCGAAGTGCTAACGGCCGCAACCGTATTGGCGGAGCCTGTGCCTATGGCAACGACGCCAGAGACTGCCACGAAGGTTCCCACAATTGCCGCCCCCGTGGTCCCAATGGCAAGAATCGCCGGGGCAGCAAGCAGC
>DASYTB010000273.1:0-7051 GCA_036002705.1 Verrucomicrobiia bacterium | reverse complement strand
AGCGATTCGGTTCGCTCGTTTTCGCGATCAGTTCGGCGGAGGTGAGATGCGACAACGCATCGTTCCATTTGTCCATCATGGAGAGCGCAATCCCGGTGTAGAACTCGAGAGTGAAATTCAGTTTGAATTTGCCTCGTGCCTTCTCGAGAAGAGCCAGCGCCTCGCTCGGCTCCTGCCGCGCAATTTGCACTCCGGCGAGATCATAATAGAGAGGTTCAAAATCGGGATTGAGCTTCAGCGCGGTTTCGTAATTCTCAGCGGCTTTGTCGTACTGCTTGGCCTCATAGGCGATGCTGCCGAGAAAAAAGTAAGTGCTTGGGTCGGTCGGATTTTCGCGCCGCATGTCCTCGAGCAGCTTCGCGGCTTGCTCATTTTTGTCGGTTCGAATGTAAATATTCGCCAGTCGCTCGCGCAGCCCGGGAATATTCGGGTAACGTTTGAGCAACTCGGCGTAAAGCGGCTCTGCTTTCGTTGGTTCGCCATGCAAGAGGTAGAGATCGGCGATGCGTTGGACAATGAGCGGGTTTTCCGATCTCTGAGCCGCCGCCAGTTCGAGGAGATGCAAGGTCTTGCTCTTGGTTTCCTGCTCGCTGAAAAGTTGCTGCCGATTGTACCGGCCGAGCAGATCAATCAACCCCAAAAGAAACTCCGGCGAAGCGTTCGTGCGACTCGCCGCCTGTTCCAAGATGGCCACGGCTTCATTCGTTTGACCTGCGTGCAGTTTCAGCGCCGCCAGATTTTGGTAGGGCGCAAGATTATCCGGAGAGCGTTTGATCGCTTGGAGATTCGCGTCGGTCGCGAGGTTTGTTTCTCCTGTCTGGATATAGGAGAGGCCGAGCAGCGCGAAAACCGTCCCGGAGGAGTTTGGTTCGCCGCTGGCTTTCTTCAGCAGATCAATCGCCTCGCTGTTCTTCTGTTCGCGAATGAGGCGCCGCGCCACATCGAGAACCAAGCCTTCGTTCTGGAGATCATCCTTGGCGGCCAAAAGAAATTCATCGGCGGCTTCAGCGGACTTGTCATTCAGTTCGTCGCTAACGCCGGTGGCGAAATGCGCCAGCGCATCGACGCGCTGCTCGAACTTCGCGTTCTCTTCGGGCCGCAACGAATGAATTTCCGGCTCTGTTCGAACGGCTTGCGTGTGCGCGCAGCCGACGGCGGAAAGAAAGGCGAGAAGGGCGAGTAGCGCCACGGCAATCGCCTCAGGTCCGTGTCGTTTATTGGCGGGGCGGATCATCTTAGACGCGATTTGGACGCTAATCCCCGACGGAGGCGATGTCAATTTGGCACTGGTTTCGGAGGCCCAGGACGAAGCTCTTTTTGCGCAGACCGAAACGCTCACGTTGGATAAATTTCGCCATCGCGTTGCGATTTAAACCGCCGATGGATGTCTCTTTAAATCCAGTTTCGCGCTGAAAACCGCAGCCTGGGCTCGTATTCAGGCGTTGGCATTCGGGCTGCTAAACCGCCGTCGTGACTTCCATGAAACGGATTCATAATTCATGGCGCCTAAATGGTGCTATCGGTGCGAATGCGCAGTAATTGGCGGTCATCTGTCAGCTCTCGCCATCGACGCAGCTTGTCCTGGTTGCAGGAAGCGAATTCGGAGCGAGTTCTGCCGCGAAAGCAAACTACGTAAGGACTTAATCGATGAAGAAACTCTTATATATTCTTGGCTTGGCGATTTTCGCAAACGTTTACGCCCTCCGCAACTTCGCGGCGGATGCGGCCCCGCCTAAACCTTCGGTCGAGGATCGGTTGGCGGACCTGGAGGCGTATGTTACCAACGGCGCGCGACAAACCAACGCGCCCACCGCTCTGGCCACGTCCCCGGGGCCCGGCCACAATGCGTGGCAAATGACATCCGCCGCTCTCGTGCTGTTCATGACGCTGCCCGGCCTTGCGCTCTTCTACGGCGGCCTGGTCCGGCGAAAGAATGTTCTTTCTGTCCTGGCTCAATGCCTGGGTATAACCGGCCTCGTAACGATTCTCTGGTGTGTTTGCGGCTATAGTCTTTCGTTCCACAGTGGTTCTTCCATCCTGGGCGGCTTGCAATGGAGCATGCTGAACGGTGTGGATTCGACGCCCAACACCGATTACGGCGGCTGGGTCTCGCATAACGTCTTTTCCATGTATCAGCTCATGTTCGCCATCATCACACCGGCCTTGATCGTCGGCGCCATCGCGGAGCGGATGAAGTTCTCGGCGATTCTGGCGTTCGTCACGCTCTGGATGTTTGTCGTTTATTTCCCGCTCGCGCACATGGTTTGGGGAGTTGATGGCCTGATGAACGGGGTGTGGAACGCCAGCGCGAAGATCAAGGCCATCGATTTTGCCGGCGGCACGGTGGTTCATATGTCCTCGGGCTGGTCAGCTCTTATCCTCTGCCTGATTCTCGGAAAGCGCCTCGGCTTCGGCAAAGAACCGATGCCGCCGCACAATATGGTTCTCTGCATGGTCGGAACGGGCATGCTCTGGGTGGGCTGGTATGGATTTAACGCGGGCAGCGCCGTTGCCGCTGACGGCATCGCAGCCAACGCCTTCACAACGACAACCCTCGCGACTGCGGTCGCCTCCTTTGTTTGGCCCGTGGCGGAATGGCTTCTCAAAGGAAAACCGAGCGTGCTCGGTTTTTGCTCCGGAGCGGTTGCTGGTCTGGTGGTCATTACACCGGCCTGCGGTTTCGTGACCGCAGGCGGCGCCCTGCTGATTGGCATCGCGGCCGGAATCGTTCCCTTCTTTTTCTGCTACAAGGTCAAAAGCTGGTTCGGATACGATGATGCTCTCGACACCTTCGGCGTTCATGCTGTGGGCGGCACGATGGGCGCGTTTCTGACTGGCGTTCTCGCCCGGAACGCGGCCAACGCCAACCTCGTGACGAATCTCAAGGATTACGTCAAGGATACCGCTCTGCAGCCGCTTGTTTTCGAGCAACTCAAGGCCATCGGCCTGACCCTCGCCTTGGCGGTCGTAGGCACTACGGTGATCGCGTATGCGGTGAAGTTCGCCATCGGCCTCCGGCCTTCCGAAGATGTCGAATATGAAGGCCTTGATTTGGGTGAACACGGCGAAGAAGGATACGCCGAGGGATTTGCGACCGTGAAAGGGTCCATTTTTACGGGCGCGCCGATTCCGTCGCATGCTCCAGCCTCGGTTGGCATCTCGAAGCCCGCCACTGCTTAAGGCTCATAACGGTTCATAAACGACGAGATCTTTCGTCACGCAAGAGTTAAGAGAGAGGAGGCCGTCCGGATACCGGGCGGCCTCTTTCGTTTGGTCTGAAACGCCGTGAACGGCCGCTGCCTGAATAGTTTTTTTCTCTGCCAAACTTTCCGCCTGCTTTACTGTCTTGCGAAAGATGCGTTTAATTCTCCTGCTCGGATTGCTCATGTCTGGAATTCTCTGCGCCAGCGGAAAGATCGCGTTTGAAGGCAAGGTTTGGTCGGAAAACCTTCAAACGAACCGCTTTGTTCGAATTTATCTCCCGCCTTCCTACTCCGAGAGTGCCGAGCGCTACCCGGTCTTGTATGTGCATGACGGCCAAAATGCGTTTACCACCGCCGGGCCGCATGCTGCGTTCGGCTGGGGAAACTGGGAGCTTGACAAGACGGCCGATCGGTTGATTGCGGAACAGAAGATTCGCCCGATCATCATGGTGGCGATTGATTGCGGCGCTTCGCGCTATCGGGAGTATCGCGGGCCCGTGCCCGGGAATGTGGATAATAATGCCTACCAGCGTTATTCGCGCTTTCTCATCGATGAGCTGAAACCGAAGATTGATCGGGAATATCGCACCTTGGCGGACGCAGCCAATACAGGCGCGCTCGGCTCTTCCATGGGCGGGATTTGCAGTTTGGCGCTCGCGTGGGAACATCCGGATGTTTTTGGCCTGGCGGCCAGCATTTCCGGAGCTTTCCAGGTCGAAAAGCAATTCTTCGTGGACAAGGTTTTGCACAATTATTCTGGCCAACCGAAGCTATTTCGCGCCTATCTGGACAGTGGTACCACCGATTATACGGGCGGCGATGATGGCGCGAAGTTGACCGCGAGCGTGGCTGACGAATTGCGCCGGATCGGCTGGAAAGAGGACGTGAATTTGCTCCACTTTGTGGATCAACCTCTAACGGCCGAGCAATTAGCGGCGTTCGACCTGGCCCCCGAAAAATTCAGCGAGGCGCAACGCAGTCAGCACAATGAATTTTACTGGCGGCTGCGTGCCTGGCGCGCGCTGGCCTTTCTGTTCCCCGCCGCCGATAAGAAAAACCGACCCGGCGCCTTTTCGGCCCGGAAATCGCGCGCCACGATCCTCGCGGCGATGCAGGAAGTGATGGGTCCCCTTCCCGGCGCGGAAAAGCGCTGCCCGTTGGATGCCCGGATTACGGAGACCGTCGATTGCGAGGATTATCTCCGCCATTTCCTAACTTACCAATCCGAGCCAGGCTCGCGGGTTCCGGCGTATCTCTTGGTGCCCAAAGTTCTGCTTGCTTCGAGTGAAAAGGCGCCGGCCATTCTCTGCCTGCATCAGACCCACACAATGGGACAGAAGGTCGTGGTCGGCCTTGGAGAAAGTCCGAACGACGAGTACGGCGTTGAACTCGTCAAACGAGGTTACGTTTGTTTCGCACCTCCATATCCGTTGCTCGCGGATTACGCGCCAGACCTGAAGAAGCTTGGTTATGCGAGTGGTACGATGAAGGCGATTTGGGACAACATCCGCGCCTTGGATTATCTCGAATCACTTCCTTACGTGAAAAAAGGCGCGATCGGCGCGGTCGGCCATTCCCTCGGTGGGCACAATAGCCTTTACACCGCGGCGTTCGATGAACGGATAAAAGTTGTCGTGACAAGCTGCGGCTTCGACTCGTTTCACGATTACATGAACGGAAATGTTACAGGCTGGACGAGCGAGCGTTACATGCCGCGCCTCCTGAATTACCCACTCGATCAACTCCCGTTCGACTTTGACGACGTGCTCACGACCATTGCTCCGCGGCCGATTTTCATCAACGCACCCACGGGTGATACGAACTTCAAATGGGAGAGCGTTGATCGAATCATCGCCAGAGTGCGGCCCATCTATGAAAAATCCAATGCGAGCGCGAATCTGATCGTCGAACACCCAAACGTCGCTCATTCGTTTCCTCTACAAATGCGACAGGAGGCGTATCAGTTGATAGATCGTGTTCTTCGCCCCTAACGTTTCGGGGGATGCAGACCTGCCGATACCATCAGGCGCCGGAGATTGATCAACCCTTCTCTGTTAAGTCGCAGAGCGGCGATCGTGGCGCCTCCTGTTGGGCTGAGGCCCTCGATTCGTGTTCCCTCGGAGGCCCAACGAAAGTGATGATCCCACCGCTGTGATCGGGGATTAAATAGAGGCGCGAGTGCACGGGTCGCCGGGTCAATTCCGGCGATTTTCCGCGCCTTATGGCCATTACAGCCGGGGCAACAATAGGCGAGATTAGCAATATCATTACCTCCACCGCGGCTCTGAGGCAGGATGTGTTCGATGGCGAAAGGGGAGGGCACCAAGCTCGGCGGGCGTGCTACAATACTCGCACCGAAGGCCGGACCGTTGGGGCTGCCGCACGCGAGCGGCCACGGCTTTAGACATTGGACCCTGCCGTTAACTCGAGCTCCTTCATGAGCTTTGGACCGGAAGTTTGGCGGATTGCGGCCAGTTGTATCAAAGCCTTGAGCCGCTCGGCCGCGAGGTGTTCGAGTTCTTCAGTTAATTGAAGCAAGTGCGCGTGCTCTCGTGGCGTAATTGTTTCCTCGCGCAACTTGTCCTGAAGCTGGGCTAAACGCGTGCTCTTGTTTGGCTCCAGCCCGCGGTTTATGACTTGCAGCAGCTCGGATTCACGTTTTGGCAGCTCGAGGTGTTGCTTTTCCAAACGCAAGATCGAAGCAGCTTCGATCACCTTATCCAACTCGCGGGCGTTTAATTGAGCCATGTCAGCCAGAACTTTGTTTGTCGTGATCTTCACTGCCGTCGGCGTGAAATAACGTTGCAGTTAAACGGGACACCAGTTAACAGCGGGTCAAACTCTCGAGTTGCACGAATTAACCAGGGTAAACGGTTGCAAAATCTTAATGCGAAAGCGACCCTATTTGAGGATTTATCGCGGCTGCTTCCGTGAAGCTGCGGAACAGTTCAATATATTCTGGATGCCCTTGGACGAGACGCTCAGGGTGAAATTGAACGCCGAGGAGATAAGGCAACAATCTGGCGTGCTCGGACTCCGTCTCGGGTCCCAATTCGAGCACCTCGGGCATTCCGTCCGGCGCGCGGCCTGTTACGCGCAGTCCCTTTCCCAGCCTGTTCACTCCCTGGTGATGCGAACTGTTTACCTGGATCGACGGGCGCCCGAAAATACGCGCGAGCATGGAATCGGCTTCAAGGCGAACCTCGTGCACGAATCGATCTTTGTGCCGTAATTGGCTGTGATTGATCTCTGATTTGAACTCCGAAGGGATATCAACAAAGAGGGTTCCACCCATGCTGATGTTGAGCAGTTGACATCCTCGGCAGATCGCCAGAAGCGGCTTTTGTTGCGTGAAAGCCTCCTTGATCAAAAGTGTTTCGAGAAGGTCCCGCACCGGATCGTTTCGACCGACCGTCTTCCGGAGCTTCTCGGGAACATCGGGATAGTACAATTCCGGTTGGATGTCGTCGCCGCCCGTGACCATGACGCCATCAGATCGGCGAACGTATTCCGCCACGAGCTTCGGCGAAGGAGCGCAGGGGAGAACCACGGGCAATCCACCTGCCATCGCGATGGCGTCAAGGTAGGTCTCGGAAAGCGAGAGCGAATAATCGTAGAACTCAGCTCCCTTTTCCTCAGTGCTGGGCGAAACGAGAATCAACGGCGCGGTCTGCATCCTTTCTAAATCTCCGCCTCCGGATATTTTTGTCGAATCATTCGTTTCACCCGCGCTTCCTCTTCCGGCCGCAGTAGCCGCCGCGCGATCCGACGTTGAACGCCATCGAGCAATTCGCGGTAATCCTCCAGGAGCGGCTGATCGAGTTCCTGCCATTCATCGTAACGCTTCT
>DASYTB010000272.1:0-14716 GCA_036002705.1 Verrucomicrobiia bacterium | reverse complement strand
CAAGCAGGTCTCCGCACCAATCCTTCAGGAGCGTTCGAAGCCACGTTCCTAACGGAGGGGAGAAGCCCATTTTCGGGCGGTCGAAATGGCCGGGTGGCAAAAGCGAGGCGAATGTTTTCTTTAAGAGCGATTTTCCATCTTTCAGCTTGGGACGACGCAGTTCAGGTGTGAGCGAAAACGCAAACTCGATCACGCGGTGATCCAGAAAAGGGCTACGGGCCTCAAGCGAATTCATCATGGTCGCGATATCTACTTTTGGCAGCACGTCACCCATGAGGAAAGTGTTCATATCGAAAAAGAGAAATCGTTCCAGATCATTCCAGTTCGGGTTTTCGGGCAGAGGACGTTGAAAGGAATAGGATTGATTGGCGGCCAGCAGTTCGGGTGACGCGAGAAACTGCTGGCGTTCGCCGAGGTCGAATTTACGTGTCAGAAGCTCGGGCGCGGACTCACGCGCTGACAAAAGTCGATCCAATTGGCTGACGGGGAATCGCTTTTTGCGTTTGAAGATCGATTCGAGTGCCACGGTGAGACGGCGTCCGGCGAGCCAGGGCGTCCGCAAGTGGCGGCTCTTCAGGAGAGACAACAAAGCTACTTCGTAATGGCGGCGGTATCCGCCCCAGGTTTCATCCGCGCCATCTCCAGTCAGAACGACGGTCAACTCCTTGCGCGCGAGTTGTGCCACATAAAAGGACGGGATGATCGAGGTATCGCCGAAAGGTTCACCGCAGTGACTTGTGATGCGCGAAACGAGTGAGGGTAGTTCCGTGTTGTACTCGAGCACCAGTTCTTCGTGTTGTGTCCCGCAATGCCGGGCGACGCGTCGCGCATGCTTCGTTTCATCAAATTTCTCGTCCGCAAATCCGATTGAGTAGGTACGAAACGGCTTGCCCAGCAAACGACTCATCACGGCGACCGTGATGGACGAATCAACACCGCCCGAAAGAAAAGCGCCGAGGGGAACATCACTGATCAGGCGCAGTTTGGTTGCCTCCGTGAACA
Source organism: Verrucomicrobiia bacterium (assembly GCA_036002705.1). GTDB lineage: Bacteria > Verrucomicrobiota > Verrucomicrobiia > Limisphaerales > SXQI01 > DASVNK01. The sequence continues at coordinate 13,714 of DASYTB010000272.1, read as the reverse complement.
GTTCGCGCAATTCGGCTTCAGCCTCCGATTCAGTCCGCGCGCGCTTTTCGATTTTTTCCACAAACCAGTATCGCCGGGGCGGTCCCGTGATCTCACCCTCCTTCACAAAAAGAGTGCGACCAGGGTCCAGTTTCTGCACGTGGCGGTAGGCGGGTTTGGGCGGGAGAATATATTGGCGCGCGAAGTAGTCCACGAGCGCATCGTAATCGAGTTCGTCTTTAAGCGACGAATGCAAAGCCAGGAGGGCGGGTATTTCAGACGCAAAGAAAAAGCCCGCTGTGGTTTGGGCGTAGAGCAACGGTTTGACCCCCAGGCGATCCCGAGCGAGAAAAAGCGTTCGTTCGCGCCGATCGTAAATCGCGAAGGCAAACATTCCGCGCAAGTCCGTGACGCACTCGCCGCCCTTTTTCGCGTAGAGTGCCAGGATCACCTCGGTGTCACAGTGGCTGTGGAATTGATAACCTTCTTTGGCACAGTGATCGCGGAGTTCCTCGAAATTGTAAATCTCGCCGTTAAAAACAATCACGTAGCGGCCATCCGCCGACTTCATCGGTTGCTGACCCGTGGAAAGATCGATAATCGATAATCGGGTATGCCCCAACCTGGCGGTCGCCTCCTGAAAGAGCCCGCATTCATCCGGGCCTCGGTGGCGCAAAAGATCCCGGGCGGCGGCCAAAGCTTTAGGAGCAGAACTCCCGTCCTTCAAAAAACTGCCGTAGATTCCGCACATTCCGATTCATTCGTCCCGAACACGGCAGCATCAAAGCGGGCATTTCGGCGAAGCTCCAGCCTCTTCTGTATTTTCATGATCTATCGGATACAAGCCTCTCCAGCATCCGCCCAAATGTTTTACCGGACTTTTGCTCTCAGAAAGCCGGAGGCGAGAGTCAGGAGCCAGGGCGATTGTCCCCTCGTGGCAGTGTGCGACACTCGTTTCAGAAAGAGAAATTATGTTACACTACAGTATTGTATTCCTGATTATCGCGCTGATCGCAGCTTTTCTGGGCTTTGGCCTGGTCGCCGGCACGGCGGCGCTTCTGGCGAAAATCTGTTTTGTCGTGTTCCTCGTCCTGTTTATTGCCAGTTTGCTGACGGGACGACGAACCACTCTTTAAAGGGCGGCTCGCTCTTTATTCGTTGCATCGCAGACGCGGTGATTCCGTCCGAGGACGGAATCACCGCGATTTTGCTTACTTTGGCCCCAAGTTAAACCTCGCGTTTGGCTCCAAAAACCCTTAGTCGATGGAAGAGCGATTAGCATCTCAGTTGCTCTGGTAAACAGTTTAATGCGGGGTATTTGTCTGATTGTATCGCTTTTGTTCGGGCTGCGCGCGTCCCCAGGCGGTGAATCTGTCGGTTTAAACCGATGACCTGGAAAACGGGTGGGAAAATGAAGTTGGGCGCAGACGGGCGTGGCAAGCTCGCCGGTTCATGCCGGGGGAAAGGCCCTGGCGGTGACCGGCCGAGCGTGGCAAGCGGCTTATTTCCACAATGGTTCACTGAATGCGAGCCTTTACACAAATCTCACCTTTTGGCTCAACGGGGGCGTGTAACGCGCTGGGTTGTGCCCGCATCAACCCCTCCGACTTTCAAAGCCTTCAGATTGTATCGCAATTACGACGGGCAAAAGTCGCGCTTCGGCGAGACGAGTGTGGGCGCCTCGGTTGGCAATCCCGACAATGTTTCTGCCCTTCGCCGCACTTCGCCAATCCGACGGTGCCCTCACGCTCATGGCGATCAACAAGCTGACTGCGTCCACGGCAATCTCAGTCGGCTTGACAAATTTCAGCAATGGCACAACGGCGAATGTTTGGCAGCTCACCAATGCGAGCAGGATCACTCATTTGCCCGATGCCTCATTGACCGGGGCGGTGCTGATGGACACGCTCCTTGCGCAGAGTGTCACGCTTTTCATAATTCCCGCAGTGGCGCTTCCGGCGCCGCCTATTCGTCTCTCTGGCGCGAACGTGGCAAGCGGACAGCTCTCGTTTCAACTCACCGGCAATATTGGGGATGCTCCCGCCTCGAAAGTAGTTCGGACTTAAAGAGCTGGGCATTAATTCAAACTGTGACTCTTTCCTCCGCTTCGACCAATCTTCATCTTCCAATTGCCAGCCCGGAAAGTTTTTTTCGGGCGGGGAAGCCGTGATTTAAGTTCTTTAAAGGGTTCGAAAAAATCAATGCCTCAGTCGTTGGGGGAAGCGAGGCTCCGCCGAGCTTTCTTGCCGAATGTGTCGATGGTTAAGCCGCTCGGCAAAGTCTCGCACCACCAAGACTTGAGCCTTACCGAAAAAACGCGCTTTTGAAGCTGGCTTTTTTGGATTCTCTCGCTCGATGCCTTCGGACATGACCTGACCGCGTGGCGACTGTCATCCCTATCCACGAATGGTTCGCCACGCGGATTGATGGGGGGCTGCGCGGAGCGAGATTAGAGCATGAAGGGCAAATTCCAGGTTTTACCCCTGGAGGCTGTTTTTTACTTGGAACGAAAGGATCATGATTATGAAAAAGAACGCTATCCTTATTGCTGGCATCATGTTTGTCGCCGGCTGTGCCACACACCAGGGCGGTTACGTGGCATCCACCAGCGGTTCGGGTTCGTCCAGTTACGAGCCGCGTGACCACACAATTCGCAGCACGGAAACGATTGATCGAAACGCGCAAGGGGAGCCGGTCGGCGCAATGGATCTGACGACCGCCGGACAATATGACTCAGCGAACTTCCACGCGGATAGCTCGAGACGAGGGGGGTCAAACGAAGCGCGCGGCTGGCGGAATTATGGAAGAACGGATTATGATGTCGCTTCGCATCCGATGAATCCTGCTGTCCAGGCGGATAGTTCGATTCGGGGCGGCTCGATGGAGTCCCGGAATCAGGATTGGAACACCAGTCCCCAGGTCTATACCGGCTCCGAGAATGGGCGGATAAAGGCGGACAGTTCCATCCGAGGCAGTTCTAATGAAGCCCGCGGCAACCAGAGCGATTTGCGGAGCGACGATACCGATATGGATAATCGAGCCCAACTCGATATGTATCGAGGGGCTGAGGGCCGCGTGAACAGCGATTCCGTAAGGACCGCAGGCGGGATTGATTCCGGAACCGCAGCGAATTGGAATCCAAGCGACGATCTCATGCGAGATGGAACGGACACGAAGGGATCGGGTGTATTGAGCTACGACCAAACCCAGACGCCGAACACGTCTGTTTGGCTCGTCGAGCCTTTGGATGACATGACCGCACGTCCCGGCGAGAGCCAATCGACTCAAGATGGGCCGAACGGTGTCGGCACGTCTGGCAGCTATCAATCCGGCAGCGCTCACTCGATGAATTCCCCCGCTGAAAAAGGAAACCCGGACAGCCTGAATCCAAGTAAGCATCTCGAAGAGGATATTAGCGGTCAATACACCCTCAACGACCAGCTTGATAGTTCAAAATCCAGTCTGGAACGCTTATCGAACAGGATTGATTCGAAGCGGATCACCGGCGATCAAATGAGCACTGAAGATATCGGAGGGCCCGGGTCTTCCGAAACAGGCTCCAGCTCGAGTTCTGATTCTTCTGTCAAATCCAGCTTATCCGATTCCGGGCAGACGAGCCAGGGTGGGGTGACGACAGACCAGGAAAACTGGCTTTACCGGAACAATCGAGCGCAGGGCGTCGGTTCAACGGCGACCGGTGAGTTCGGCGTGGCCAACTCCACGGACTCGCAGCTTGGTTTGATGAACGATGGGCAGCTCGCTGAAAAGGTCAAGAGTAGCCTGGTCAAGGAAAGCACCGGTACGTTTGGGATTACACAGGCCGAAGCGCGAGCCATAAAAGTTTTCTCCCATAACGGCATTGTCAAGCTCAAGGGAAGTGTTCCGAGCGAGAAGGATAAGAAGCTGGTTGAGATTCGTGTGAATGAAATGGCGGGAGTCAAGCGCGTGGATAACCAATTGACGGTATCTCCGAACGCGAACCCGGCGAGCCGCGACTTTGGGAGCGGCCGCAATCTTGAAGACACGACTGAACAGTTCAATAATCACACCCGGGACTGAGCAGTAGCACTGAAGAGCCGGGCGAAAGCCCGGCGTTTTTTTGAATGTAGAAAGGGGAGCTGTTAGATCGGAACGCGTCTACTCTGCACCGCAGACGCGGTCGTTTCAAAAAGAGCTCAAAAAAACGAGCCAACTTCATCCTGAGTCGCGGACGGGGCGCGGACCGGCATCATCCGACTGATGTGCCGCGGCTGGGTGAACCTTTGAACGAAAATATAAATAAAAGCCTTTTTTCTTTCGGCGTCATGTTCGAAGTTCTATAGTGTTCGGAGTCTAATCAAGATCCGAATGAACGCGCATCAATTCTCCCGCCGAACCTTCCTTCGCGGACTCGGCGTTACCATGGCGTTGCCCTGGATGGAATCACTTCCGGTCTGGGGTGATGTTCCCACGACCACCAAACCCGCGAGCGAGGCGCCCGTGCGATTGGCGGTCCTCTTTTCCGGGAATGGTTTTCATAGCAAAGAATGGTGGGCCACAGGCGAAGGCAGGGAGATGCAGCTCGGAAAGGTGCTCGCGCCGCTGAATGATTTTCGGGATCGGATGCTTTTTGTCCGCGGGCTTTTCAACGCCGAAGCTCTTAAAGGGAATATTCACAGCTCGCAAACAGGCAATTTGCTTTCGGGCGCTCCGCTCGCCTCTGGCGGGGAAATCCGTTCAGGCACCAGCTTCGACCAGGTTCTTGCGCAGCGCTATGGCCACTCGACCAAGGTGCCCAGTCTGGTGCTTGGTTGCGAGAAGTCCAATCCGTCCGTCCATAAGAATTATTCGATGCTCTACAGCTCGCATATCTCCTGGACTTCGCCCACTTCGCCAACCCCGCTCGAGCTTTATCCCGCCCTCGCTTTTGATCGCTTGTTCAAAGACGAAGTGAGCCGTGGCGATAAAAGCGTTCTCGACGCGGTGCTCACCGACGCAAAGGATTTTCGGCGACAGATCAGCGTGACGGACCAGCAGAAGCTCGATGAGTATCTCGACTCCGTGCGCGAGGTGGAGCAGCGGATCGAAAATGCCGGAAAGCGCGGTGAGCTGCAGGGCTGGCGGCCCACATTGTCCGCGCCGAATATTCCCCGGCCAGCCGACGGCATCCCGCAGGATATTGGCGAGCACATGCGCTTGATGGCCGATATTCTGGTTCTCGGATTTCAAACCGATACCACGCGGATTTGCACCCTCAAACTTAATAACGACCACAGCTCCCTCCGTTTTCCGAATCTCGGGGTCGATTACATGATCCACCACCTTCTCTCCCACAGCGATACGGCGGATTGGCTCAAGGTGAATCAATTTTTCCTCGAACAGGTTGGTTATATCGCCCGAAAGCTCGATACCATTCGTGAAGGCGACCGCACGCTTCTCGACAATTCGATGCTTGTTTTCTGTTCCAGCATGCTCACCGGCGGCCACGACGCCACCCAGCTTCCCGTCGTCGTGCTCGGCGGCGGAGGCGGAAGAATCAAAGGCGGCCGCGTTTTGGATTACAAAGAAAAGGCGGACCGCCAAGTGTGCCGTCTTTATCTCTCGCTCATGGACAAAATGGAATATCGTCCCGGCAAATTTGGGGACGCCGCCGCGCCGCTGGACGAAGTCTGATCATTTGCGCCACGGTTTGAGGCCGTAGTGCATGACCAGCCAGACCGGAACCGCCAAGAGTAGAATCGCGTTTATTCGCCTCCAGGACCACTGCAGGTAATTCGCCTGAATCGGAAAAATCGCGATCATGAAATAGTTGCTGAATCGCGTGTGCCCGAGAAAGGAACAACCGGGCGGAAATTTTCTTCGCAACGCGCTCACGATGGCCAGCGCTCCCAGCAAAATCACACCGACCGTCACACAGACATTCACCGCGAACAGGTTGTTCAGAAGATTGATTTTTACCATCCAGAACGGCCTCGAGTACAATTGTTGATACCCCCAGTGCGCGCCGGACCAAACCAAGGCAAAGCCCGTTTGGAGGGCCGTTCGAAAATTAGCCTTTTTCGCCGTCAGCTCATTCAGAATCCAGCCAAAATAAAGTGGAACAATGCCCCAGATGAGATCGAGATGCCGAAACGGGGTTCGAATCAATTCCCAAAAGACGGCTGGATAAGTGGTGCTGCTCACGCTTCAACGTCGCGGCAAATGTAACGCGCTCGTTCGCTCCTGGACAGCACGGGCGAAGGACTGGAGATCAACACGAAGGTCCAGACGGTAAAGGTCACTTTTCGAAGGCTTCGACGATCGGTTTGCCGATCCACGCCGGGTGAGGGCGAACGCCGAAAATGTAGGCGACGGTGACGGCGGTATCATAGGTGTCGATCGGTGTGGTTATCTCGTGTCCGCGTTTCACACCCGGGCCATAAAGAATCCACGGAATCTCAAGTTCAGCCATCGTGGCGGCACCATGTTTGGTTCCCACTCCGCCGTGATCCGCCGTGACGAGCACAATCGTGTGCTCTGAAATTCCGGCGTCCTGGATGCCCTCGAGAATCGTGCTGATGAGTTTATCCGCGACATCAACGGCTGCGTAATAATCAGGCGTGCCGTGTCCGCTGTGATGCCCCGCGTGATCCACATGGTCGAAATGGATAAAGGTAAACGCCGGTTTTTGCTCCTTGATGTAGTCAATCGCGTGCAACGCGGTGTTTGTGGGGCCGATCGGGTTCTCAATCTTATTCGCCGCCTGACGTTCAAAGAGACGCCCGAATCCATCCCAGTCATGAAAACAGGCGATAACCGCTTGCGGCCTCTGCCGGTGCAGTTCGCCAAAAATCGTCGGAAACATTGGACCGATTCCCCGGGCAATTGGCTCGATCTCGAACTTGTTCGTTTCCCAATCGTTCGATGTCACCCCGTGCTGTTCAGGCCCTGCTCCCATAATCATCGAAGCCCAGTTCGGGCTGCTGGAGGTCGGCATGACCCCGCGAGCATGCAAGGTGTAAGCGCCCTCCTTCATCAATCGCTTCATGACAGGCGTCTTCGCCTTGCGCACTCCATCCGGGCTCATGCCGTCGCAACCGATGATCACGACATGTTCGACGCCCGGTATCTGGGCTCGGATTGGCAAGTGAATGAATGCCAGGAACGCGATCAGCAACAAGTTTGCTGTCTTGAGTCGAGAAAGCTTTGTCTTATGCATTGATAATCTCTGATTGAACGGGAGTTTGGATCTTTGTCACGCGCCGCTGTCGTCGCAGAAAATAGACGCAGCTCGAGACGAGGCAGATCGTCCCCAGAATCGACATGAAATAAGTGTAGTGTTTGAAGAACACCAGGCGCGAAGTGCCGCTTTCGGCCAGGTCCTTAAAAAGTTGCAGTCCGACCGAACCGGTGTAGCCAACAGCATCAGCGACATAAATGGCAAAAACCGCTGTGCCGACGATGCCAGTCGAAGCAATCAGCCGGTCAAAAAGCAGCGAACCGTACGGGACATATGCCAGGTACGAACCAAGCCCAATCAGAGTCATCCACCAAAACCCGCTGATCATTTTCGCGTCGAGCAGAAGAGTGCTGATGCCCATGAGCGCGGCGCCGCCGCTCATCACGCCGAAGGCGGCGAGCAGTCCCGACTTGTTCTCACGAAAGAGACTGAGCAGAGCCAGCGCGCCGAGCACGCCGAAAGCCACCAATGTCTCAGTTCGGCTGATGATCATCTGGTTTTGCTTGTAGGCGTAACCGAGGCCGTCAAACAATTCGACCTGATAATTATCCCGAAAATCGCGGTAACCCGTCAGGAAGAAATACGCGCTGCAAAGGAGGATAATGCCGAACGAGAATTCGCGCACGAAGGCCAGCCGTTCTCGCCGGTCCATCGGCTTGCGCGCGACACGTTCCTTGACGTCCTGCGCGTCCGGTCGAGGAATCTGGTTGAGCAGCCAGACGGAAATGAGAAAAGGAACGAGGAAATAAAACCCCGTGACGGCGGGCATCCACGCCTCGCTCACCGAGCTGCCCCAGCTCGCGATAGTTGGGCCGATCACCGGCACTGCGTTCCACCATTTCGCCACCGTCCCTTCCATCAAAGCGCGCGCGAAATCCTTCACGATCCCGCTGGAAACGATGAACGAACAGCTCAAGCCGGCGAGAAGCAGCTCCGAAGTCCGCCGTCCTTCCAGGTAGGAAACGACCAGCCCCCAGACCATCCCCAGCGGCAGACCATTAAAGAAAATAGGAATGATGCGCCAGTTTGGCGGCACGATCGCGAAGAGAATGAGAGCGCCTTCCGCGCAGGCAATCAGCCAGACCAGCAGCCTCGCCCGCTTCGCTCCGCCCGCCTCGGAGCAAACCTTAATCCCAATAAATTTCGAAAGCGCGTAGCCAATAATCTGGCTGATGACCAGGGCCGTTTTTAGCTGCACGCCCGACCCAAAAAACGATTGGCCATGAAAAGTGGCGGCGGCAAAGGGCTTCCGAAAGGCATACATGCAGAAGTACGTGGAGAAAGCCACCACCACCGCATAAAGGATAAAAACCGGCGCAGGCGCTTTGGCCAGCCATCTGGAAAGAAAACTCGGCACTCGTTCTAAGACGAACGATTCTGCCTCGCGCTCAACTCTTTGAAAAGCAACAAAAATGTGAAAATAATTAAAATTGAAATCGTTCGACTGACTTTAAAAAACTCGTGCGGTTTCAGTCGGCAGCGGTGGTTAGAAAGAGATGAATGATGAAAACCAGTTGCTTCGGGCCTATGCCGAAGAGAAGTCCGAACCGGCCTTTGCCGAACTCGTGCGGCGGTACATCGATCTCGTCTATTCGGCCGCGCTTCGTCAGGTCAATGGGAATTCCTCCCTCGCGGAGGACGTCACCCAATCCGTGTTTCTGGATCTCGCGCGTAAAGCAGGTTCGCTCACCCGACACTCGTCCCTGGCCGGATGGCTTTTCACCACCACCCGCTTCATCGCCAGCAATTCACTTCGTCACGAGATGCGCCGTCACGCGCGCGAGCAGAAAGCCGAAATTATGATCGAGCAGGAATCAGAAGCCGCTTGGCAGGAGCTTCGCCCTGTCCTGGACGAAGCCATGCACCAACTCGCGGAGCCTGACCGGGAAGCCGTCCTCTTGCGCTTCTTCGAACGGCAACCGCTCGGGGCCATCGGGCAACGTTGGGGCATAACGGAGAACGCCGCGCGCATGCGGGTCGAGCGCGCCATCGAGAAACTTCGGAACGCTTTGCAAAAGCGCGGCGTGACAGCTACGGCCCTGAGTCTCGACGGTTTGCTGACGGCACGGGGAACGACGGCGGCGCCGGTGGGCTTGACGGCGAAGATCACAGCAATGCGGCCAGGAAGACATGCCGCGTTGCAACCAATCACTACTTTTCGCGCCGCGCGATTCGGCCGAGTACGTGGGCCGGCGGCGGGAGTCCTGGTTTGTTTGGTCTTCACCCGTTGGTTCGCCGGGAGTTTTCAGGACCGCTCTTCGGTCAGTCGGCAGAATCAAGCACAACTTGGAGCTGGAACCTCTCCCGGCCAAATGGGCTCCGTGCCCGCGCCTGCGGAAAGCAATTCACTCGCGTTCTTCCGTTCCTCGTCCCTACCTGAGCCTGAGCCAACCCCTGGTGCCGGGTCCTTCATCGAGATTTCCACGGTCAGCGCCGATACCGAACAACCAATTCCGAACGTCGTATTTGATGTCATCACGCGCGCTCCGGAGAAATGGAACCAGACAAAGATCATCGGTTCATCGCTCGGTGTGACTCGTATCGGCTACCCGGTTGATGCTTCTGAATTGGATATTTGTACTCAAACGGAAGGGCTCGCGGATACTCGCCTGATCTGGCGTCCGGATCGCGGCGATAAAATCCCCGAGCGCTACACTCTCCGACTGACACGCCCTGTTCCGATCTCGGGCACCGTCCTGGATGCCGATGGCGCTCCCGTCTCCGGTGCGAAGGTTTCCTTCTTCGCGAACACGGAAGCCGTAAAAACGCTGGAGAGCCGTGCTTACAGGTGGACTGAAGCAGAGACGGATTCCGCCGGACACTGGCAAATAGATCGGATCGCACCCGAGATGCTCGCTCGTTCTGCCGGCCGTGCGAACCATCCCGAACGCTGGATTTCGTCAACGTTGACGCTCAGGGAGTATCCCGAGGAGATTCGAAACCTTACGAATGGCACTTTTGTTTTTCATCTCGGGCGGACGGTGGCCGTCAAAGGCATCGTCCTCAACGAAGCTGGGCAAGCGATTCCCGGCGCTCAGGTGGCTTCGGATTTTTTGGGCGGTTCGTTGCGCCACGAGGTCGCCAGCGGTCCCGACGGGAGGTTTCTTATTGCCAACGCGGCACCGGGACCGAGTTACCTTTCGGCTCAAGCGGAGGGCTACGCCCCGGCTTCCTTGCGCGTCGAGATAGAAGATACCGATGGTCCATACACATTGCGCCTTGATCGTGGAAAAACACTGCGTTTTCGAGTGATCGACACCGACCAAAGGCCTATTTCCGGAGCGCACGTCTCGTACGAGCCCTTTGGATCAGCGCCCATAATGGAGCCGCAGCCGGCCCAAATCATGTTTGACCATGTCATGGTGACTGACGCGGAAGGGCGGGCTGCGTGGACCAACGTGCCCGATGCTCTTCTGTCTTTTGCCGCGAGCGCTAGCGGTTACATGTTTGTTTCCCGAGTGTTGGTGCGGCCCTCGGATCAGGAGACCATAATTACCCTCGACTACGCCCTCAAAATAAGCGGCGCGGTTCATGATTCATCTGGCCGGCCAGTTCCGAGTTATCGAATTTCGATCCGGCGGGCCCGGATATGTTTTCGGCTCGGACAGGCCCGTTCCGGAGTGGCCTCAGATTGACCGTTTTTCTCTCGTTTTCAGCAAGCCGACGTTCGAGCACACCTTGTCCCAACCCGTTGTCAATGGCTCCACGAATCGCGGCTATTTCTTCAAATTCGAAGCCCGCGGTTACCTTCCATATATCAGCCGGCTGGTGAACGCCAAAGAGCGCGAAGCTACGCTCGATATCACTCTGGAACCCGGGAGCTCCCAGACTCTGCATGTCGTGGATTCGGGCGGAATTCTGGTTCCGGGTGTGCCCGTGCTTTTCCTGAACGATAAGAAGTTTATCTTCCGTACCCCCGCTGGATTCGAATATTTGAGATGGCGGTCTGTGAACGTAGAGACGGATGCGAACGGTGATGTTCCCTTGGAGCTGGATCCGGGCCTGGGCCGAATACTTATCTGTTGCCCAAGGGGTTCCGCTAGTCCTTTCAAGAGCGACCTGGCGGAAAATGGGGTTGTCACTCTTAAGCCTTGGGGTCAGGTCAAAGGCCGGGTTCTCCGTAATGAAGCTCCCAGTTCCGGCGAACTCGTGATGGTTGTCGCTCCGGAACGGATTCGCGAATCGGTCACGCCTCTTTCGTCATTGCTCTTCGACGCGACAACGGCAAAAACCGACGAGCAGGGCCGTTTTACGCTCACAAATGTTCCACCGGGTGAAAGCTATCTGCTCGTCACGCGAACCTGGTCGGCGCCTTCTGGTGATACCCAAGCCGTGCTCGAATCGAAAACGCAGATCAAGATCGAGAATGCCACTCCAATCGAGCTGATAATTAACCTTCCGCAGAGCAGGTTGAGCAAAGCGGATCTGACAACCAAGTGAAGGCCGGACGGCGTCTTCTTATCGCCGTTTTTGGTTGGGAATGACTGACGAGACCACCTCGTTCAGTATATTACTCCCCATGATGCAGACTACCGCGCCGTCCGAGTATGAACTCAGCCCTGATATCTCACGCATCGACTGGCCATTGGTTCATTCCTGGCTGAGTTCCTCGTATTGGACGCCCGGAATCTCCCTGGAACGAATAAAACGCGGCGCCGGGCAATCGGCGCTCGTGCTGGGAGCTTACTACGGAGCAGCACAAGTCGGGTTTTTGCGGGTGATCTCGGACAAATCACGTTTCGCGTATCTCTGTGACGTTTGGGTGGCCGAAAATCATCGCGGCAAGGGGGTGGCCAGACGGATGGTCCAATATGCCCTAAAGCACCCTGATTTCGCGACAGTCAATTGGCTGCTTGCCACGCTTGACGCGCATAGCGTTTACGCAAAGCTTGGTTTCGAGCCTTTGGCTAATCCCGAACGGTGGATGACCAAAGGGGGTGCTTAAGCCGTGTAAGTCGCTGTCCTTGAAAAATCTGAAGAAGCTTTCCCGTTTCTTAGTCCCGCCACCGCAGTGACACGAATTCGTCATCATAAAGTCAATTTTCGAAAAGCCTTTTTTATTTGACTGCCTGCGGCTTTTTCGGTATCACGAGTCAAACTCAGCGTCCACACATAACCGCGACGGGCAACCCTCACGGTCAGAGACTGGCCGCCGGATGAGGAATAGACATTAGTGTTTCAGCCTGCTAATATAGACTAAGCCTAAATGAGGATTACGCGGTTTACTAGCACCAGCCTCCGCCAACGGGTTTCCATGCCCGGGCGCGGCGGCTTTACCATTGCCGAGCTAGTCGCCGTCGTGTCGATCATTGCTATTTTGGTTAGCTTGCTCTCCGCGGCGCTTAACAGCACCAAATCGAAGGCGCTCCGGATCACTTGCCTCGATAATGTCCGGCAGCTTCAAATCGCCTGGCAAGCGTATGCGGAAGAAAATGGCGACGTGCTGCCGTTGAACCAGACCGCTCCAGTCCCGAATAAGCGCGGGGTTATCGCGAACCGTCTTTCGGATGACTCCTGGGTTCGTGGAAATCCGCTTTATGATCTCACGACGACGAACATTGAGTGGGGATCGCTCTTTCCGTACGTCCGCTCGTCTTCTGTTTATCGCTGCCCGATGGATGACTCGACCGTTTACGGCCATCCCGATGCCCTACGGACACGGAGTTATTCGATCGACGCTTATCTGGGCGGGGATTCAAACCTCGGGCGCCCACCGAAAATGCGCCTGGGCGAACTGGCGAATCAAGCAGCGAACGTTTTTGTCTTTATTGAGGAGGACCAAAACGAGGGCTTCGCCCAAAGCAGTTTTGTGGTTGTGCCGAAGACGATTTCGAGTATTGCGGGCAGTTGGGTGAGCAAACCAGCCGACCGTCACAGCCGCGGTTGCAACATCTCGTTCGCGGATGGACATATCGAGTACTGGCGCTGGTACGGGCAACGGAGTTCTTCCGACAGTGCCGGGGCGCAGTTGAGCGCGGCGAGCACTCACGAAGATCCCGATATCCGGCGCCTCCAGTCCTGCATTCCTCAATAGGCGGCGGTGACTTTTCTGCCCGTAGTCGAGCGCGAGCTGCGTGTTACGGCCCGAAACCGCAGGCTTTACTGGGGCCGTTGCGTGGCCGCCTTCATCTCTCTTCTTCTCGTTATCTGGTTTCTTCTCACGTTCGCGCGCGGGTCCAACTCCGCCCAGAATGCCATGCAGATTTTTTGGGGACTTTCGGCTTTCGCGTTTCTCTACTGTCTCGTCGGCGGGCTTTTCCTGACGGCTGATTGCATCAGCGAGGAGAAGCGCGAGGGAACGCTCGGCCTGCTCTTTCTCACGAACCTGAAAGGATATGACGTTGCCTTTGGCAAACTCGCGGCCACGTCGTTGCGGGCGGTTTACAGTGTTCTGGCGATTTATCCCATACTCACCATCCCGCTCTTGCTGGGCGGCATCGAATTCGCCGAGATTGGACGAATGGCTCTGGTGCTGCTGGTTACGCTCATTTTTTCGTTGTGCATCGGCCTCTTCGTCTCCTCCTGCAGCCGCGAGGA